>CAMDHB010000123.1 GCA_945897655.1 Pseudorhodobacter antarcticus | reverse complement strand
GCGCCTGTGGTCGCCGCACCTACCGAACCCGTCAACCTGAACCCGGTTCCCGAAGACGTTTCGCTGATCCACATCGCGCCGGAACCCGAACCTGTTGAGGAGGCGGCCCCCGAGGCCGCACCCGAGATGGAGTCCTATTACACCTTCACCTGGGCCCCCAAGCCCCGCGAACGCCCCGCCCGGCCCGAACGCCCTGCGCGTCCTGCCCGCCCGGAAGGCACACCGCGCCCGGACCGCGGACCGCGCCCCGACCGTGGCCCGCGTCGCGATGCCCCCTCACCGGCAGCAGCGCCGGTTGAGGGCGAAGCGCCCGTCGTGGCCGATGCCGCACCCCAACCGGAACGCCCCGCCCGCGAACGCCGCCCTGACCGCGCCAAGGACGAGGGCCGCCGCGAAGGCTATCAGGGCAAGCCGAGGGAGGGTCGCCCGAAAGAGGGCGGCAAACCCGCTGGCCGGCCTTATGAAGGCAGCAATCCGCGTCAGGATGGCAAACCCGCTGACCGGCCCCCGCGCAAGGACGACACCAAGGCCAAGGCCTTCGAGGCGCGCCCGCCCCGCGTGGAAAAGCCAATTGACCCCGACAACCCCTTTGCCGTGCTGGCCGCCTTGCGGCTCAAATCCTGATTGGCCGGGCCCGGCGCCAAGCCGGACCCCGCTGCCCAGCCGAAGCTTCGGCTGGACAAATGGCTTTGGCAGGCGCGCTTTTTCAAGGGGCGTGATCTGGCCGCCGAGACCATTCTGTCTGGCCATCTGCGCCTGAACGGCCAGCATTGCCGCAAACCCGGCCATGCCGTGCAATCCGGCGATGTTCTGACATTTCCGCAGGGTAACCGGATTCGGGTGATTCGGGTGCTGGCCTTGGGTGAACGGCGCGGCCCTGCCGGCGAGGCCGCACGACTTTATGATGATCTGGATGACAAAGCTGCGGGGTCTGACGCGGTTGCAGGTCTTGAATGATCCGTGCCGCTCCTTTAGTCAGGCCAAGGTATCGAAAAATAGGACGGCAAGCCGATGACTTATGTGGTGGTCGATAACTGCATCGCCTGCAAATACACAGACTGTGTCGAAGTCTGCCCCGTGGATTGTTTCTACGAGGGGGAAAACATGCTGGTCATTCACCCCGATGAATGCATCGACTGCGGCGTGTGTGAACCCGAATGCCCCGCCGATGCGATCCGCCCGGATACCGAACCGGATCTGGAACATTGGGTAACCTTCAACCGCAAGTATTCTGAAATGTGGCCGGTGATCGTGACCAAGAAAGACCCGCTGCCCGATGCCGAAACGCGCGACGGCGAAAAGGACAAGGTCAAGAAGTACTTTTCCGAGGCCGCAGGCAAGGGCGGTTGAGGCGGACCGATTCGTCCCTCGGCGCTGCCATGCGCCCTGTGCATAGCGAAATTCTTCACGGAACAGTTCCAAACGTATCGATTCTGCCATGCAACCCGGTCCACGGCAGTTGGAATCGGCGCGTTTTTGTGTTATATATCCTTCACAATCAATGAAGGATGCCAACTCCTTGACTCAGCGCTGCTCGCCTGAGTTTGGGTTTCATGACACCAGAACCCAGCAAAACGGCACGGTACTGCACCGTTGGCGTCCAACTATCGTGTGCAACGGGCATAGCCCCTGAGGAAGCGACTGAATGACCAAGATCAAGAAGCTTGAATTCCACCCCAACGAGTTTGTGGTGTACCCTGCGCATGGCGTGGGTCGCATCATCTCGATCGAAGAGCAAGAGATCGCAGGCATGCGGCTTGAACTGTTCGTCATCTCATTTGAAAAGGACAAGATGACCCTGCGGGTTCCGACCCACAAGGCGACCGAGATTGGCATGCGCTCACTTTCCACCCCCGATGTGGTGACCAAGGCGCTGGATACCCTCAAAGGCAAAGCGCGGGTCAAGCGGGCGATGTGGTCGCGCCGGGCCCAGGAATATGAGCAGAAGATCAACTCGGGCGATCTGATGGCGATTGCCGAGGTGGTCCGCGATCTGCACCGCAGCGACGACCAGCGCGAGCAAAGCTATTCCGAACGTCAGTTGTATGAGGCTGCGCTGGAGCGTTTGACGCGCGAAGTGGCCGCTGTGGCAGGGTCCGATGAAGCTGGCGCCCAGCGCCGCGTGGGCGAAGTTCTGGTCGGCCGCGCCGCCTGATCTGGTTTTCCATCGTAAAGCGGCGGTCCCGTGTGGGCCGCCGTTTTCTTTTGTCGGAAATGTGGGCCAGATGGTCTGCCCTGTCTGGCAAACCACTGAGGGCCGCGATAGCAACGGGCAATCACCTGTGCAGTTGGACCCCATGACCCTGACCTTACAAGATTTTCGCACTCTGCTGACCCAGTTGCCCAAGCCCGATGCCGCAGCGACCGCTGCCGCCACAGCCCGCAACGCGACGCTGACCAAACCGCTGGGCGCGCTGGGGCAGCTTGAAATCTTGGCCATCTGGTTGGCCGGTTGGCAGGGCACGGCGACGCCGCGTATTCAGCGCCCGCAAGTCGCGATTTTTGCTGGGAATCATGGGGTTGTAGCGCAAAGTGTGTCGGCCTTTCCGGCCGAAGTCACCGTGCAGATGGTGGCCAACTTTCGTCACGGCGGGGCGGCGATCAACCAGTTGGCGGCCTGTTTCGGTGCCACCATGACGGTTGACGCGATTGACCTTGATCGCCCAACCCACGACTTTACCCAAGCCGGGGCGATGAGCGAGCAGGATTTGCTGGCTGCGCTGCAAACTGGATGGGATGCCGTTGACCCCCAAGCAGACCTGCTGGTGCCCGGAGAAATGGGGATCGGCAACACCACCTCTGCCGCCGCCATCGCCTGCGCGCTGTTCGGCGGTGCGCCACAGGATTGGGTTGGCCGGGGTACCGGGGTGGATGACGCCGGTTTGTCGCGGAAGGCCGGTGCCGTGGCGGCGGGACTAGCCCGTCACCCCTCGCGTGAACCTTTTGAAGTGTTGCGTTGCCTTGGCGGGCGCGAAATTGCCGCCATGACAGGCGCGATGCTGCGCGCCCGGACCCTGCGCATTCCGGTTCTGCTGGACGGCTTCATCGCATGCGCCGCCGCAGCGGTGTTGCAGGCCGCCAACCCAACTGCCCTGGAGCACACCGTCGCCGCCCATGTCAGCGCCGAATCCGGCCATGCCCGGTTGTTGACCGCCCTTGGCAAGGCCCCGCTTCTGAACCTGGGCCTGCGTCTGGGTGAGGGGTCTGGCGCCGCCTTGGCCATTGGCATCCTAAAAGCGGCGGCAGCCTGCCATTCCGGCATGGCCACCTTCGCCGAGGCGGGTGTGGCCGAAGGCTAAGCCCGCTTTGGCCGCGCCTCGTCCAACTCCTTGATCAACTCCGACTCCATTTCGCGGTCCAGTTCCTTGGCCTTGGCAATGTAGGCGGGGTTCATGTCAGACCGCAGGCCGGGCACCCAGACCTCGGCCAGGGCACGCATTCCGGCGCGGTCCAATCGGAAAAAGGCCTGCGACAGGGTGGCCGCCTCGTAATCGGTAAACCCCATGTTTTCCAAGACATACCGCCCTGCGCGTAACGAACTGTCAAAGGTTTCGCGCACGATGTCATTGGCACCGGCCTGAAACAGTTCATAGACATGCACCCGGTCGCGGGCCCGGGCCACGATGTGGATGTCGGGGCGTCGGGCGCGGACATGGCGCACAATCTCGATCGCCTTTTCCTTGTTGTCGACCGCCACCACCAGCACCTGCGCCTTCATGATGCCGGCCGCCTCCAGCAATTCAGGCCGGTTCGGGTCGCCAAAGAACCCCTTGACCCCAAACCGGCGCATCGTCTCGATGATGCCGATATCCGAGTCTAGAACCACCGTCTTCAGCCCCGAATGCCGCACCAGCCGGTTGACGACCTGCCCAAAACGGCCAATTCCGGCGATGATGACCGCGCCCTGTTCGTCAATCTCGTCGGCGTCCTGGGTCGAGGTCAGTGTCGCCAAACGCTTTGAAACAGCCTCGTACCCCAGGAACAGCAGCGGCGTCAGCAGCATCGACAGGCCAATGACCAATTGCGCGATCTGCGCCACCTCAAGGCTGAGGGCACCCTCGCTCAGGCCCACTGTCAGGATCAGAAAGCCAAACTCGCCTCCCTGCGCCATGCCAAGGGTCAACAGCACTTTGTCCCGCCGCTCCATCCGGAAGACCAGCGCCACGAAGAACAGCACAGCCGCCTTCAGCGCGATAAGCCCCAAGACCAGCCCAAAGATCAGAAACGGTGATTGGACCAGCAGCAAGAAGTTGATCCCGACCCCCACGGTCATGAAGAACAGCCCCAAAAGCAGCCCCTTGAACGGCTGCAAATCCGCCTCCAACTGGTGGCGGAACTCCGAGTTTGCCAGAACCACCCCCGCCACAAATGTGCCAAGCGCGGGCGAGAGGCCCACAAGCATCATCAAAAACGCAATCCCCATCACCAAGAGCAGCGAAATGAAGGTCGACATTTCCGGCAGATGGGCGGCATGGACAAAGCGAAAGATCGGGCGGCTCAGGTAATTCCCCGCCAGAATGATGCCCGCCACAATGGCCAGCGTCAGCAGGGTCACGGCCCAAGCGGGCAGGGTCTGGACTAGCGTGATGATTGGTTGTGCCATGCCTTCCGTCGTTGCATGGCTGTCGATCCCGATCGAGGATATCGCCAGCAAGGGCATCACCGCCAGGATCGGCACCACGGCCAGATCCTGCGCCAAAAGCACGGCAAACGACGCCCGCCCGCCGCCGGTGCGCATCAGATCCTTTTCGGACAGGGTTTGCAGCACGATGGCGGTCGATGACATCGCCCCCATCATCCCGATGATCACCGCCACCTGCCAGGCCTGCCCCAATGCCAGCAGGGCCACGGCCACGACCACCACGGTCAGCCCGACCTGCATACCGCCCATGCCCAGCAGTTTGTGCCGCATGTCCCACAGCGCGCGGGGCTCCAGTTCCAACCCGATCAGGAACAGCATCAAGACCACGCCAAACTCGGCGAAGTGCTGCAAATCACTGGCTTCCGCGCCGGCAAGGCCCAGAACCGGGCCCATCAGTATGCCTGCGGCAAGGTAGCCCAGCACAGACCCCAACCCCAGACGCACCGACAAAGGTACCACCAGAACAGCGGCGCCGAGGTAAATCGACGCTTGCAACAAGAAATTTTCCATCGCGACCCTTCATAGGACGATGCACGAAATGTGCGCATTTTGGGACGATAAAACTATTCCACCGTCAGTCCGGAATGAAAAGGCCAATATTCGGCCCAGGCGAGAGAGGGTGGGTCAGCCCGTCGGCAAGGACAGGGTCACCATCCGGCCACCCTTGCGGTATTCTACCGAGGTGGCACTGATGGCCGCGATATCGCCGCCGTCTATCGTGTCGCCCACGACCACCTTTTTCACACCCCCCCCGGGCTGCCGGATCATCGCATAGCGCCCCGAAGATGAGGAGAAGATGCCCAAAAGTGCCACGCGCGACAGGTTCAGCGCGTTCTTCGTCGTGGCCTGCCGCGCAACCGATGCATTGGTCGGTATCCGCGTCACCGCAGCTTCCACTTCCGGCTCGGCATCGGCTTCAGGGGCCGCTTCAGCGACCTGTTCCTCTGGTTCGGGGGCCTGAACGGCTGCGGCCACGGCGGCATCCACCGCCTGTTCCATGCCGCTTGGCCGCGCCGCCGGAATGCGAGATACCGCAACGGCCAGTTCACTGGTGCTGCCCTGAATGCCATTTGCCGCAAGCGAGGCGTCTCCGATGGCGTCAGCACTTGCCGCAACGGTCAGGGCCTCGGGGCGTTGCTGCGGGCGAAGGGAGGCAAATCGGCTGTTCGGATCGGGTGCCAGAACCTCGCCCTGCTGATCCGCCGTCGCTGCATCCTCGACCAGTTCGGGTGGTCGTGAGCGGGGTTTCTTGCCAGCCAAGGCCGGGTCCGGCAAAGCGGCCTCTGTCACAGCGGCCACGGCGGGATCGGCAACGACCAGTTCGGCTGGCCGGGTTGGTGGTACAAGCTTCGGGGGGCCCGCAATAAGAAGAACGCCCTCGGGCGTCAAAATCCCCTCGGGCGTTGGTTGGATGCGTCCATCGGCATCAAAGGCGTAAACCGTTCCAAACGGCGGCGGCGGAAGGGCCGCTTCCGGCGGCGGATCACTGCCCGCCACGACCTGCGGCAGAACCAGCGGGTCCGAGGTTTGGGGCGGCGTGTCGGCTGCGGCCAGAAAAATCTCGTCTTGCGGGTCGTTGCCGGGGGTGGCGGCAATGGCGGCATCCGTCACCACGCTCGTATCGGGCGCAGGTTCGGGCAGGGGCGCTGCGGTTTCGGTTACCACTTCCGCAATGGGGGCGGCAGCTTCGGGCACCGCTGCCACCACAGTCTCCGGCTGAACGTCGTCCGGAATCGTTTCCGTGATCAATGCCGGGTCCTGACCATCGGCAAGACTCTCATCTTCAATCGTGGGCAACACCTCGGGCAGGGCCGCTGCCACGGCGGCTGGTGCAGCCTCCTCAGGTGTCACCGCCGCCACCGCATTGGGTGCGGGCGCATCGCTTGATGCAGGTTCGTTGGAACTCAGGTATAGGTTGGACCAGGCAGCCACCAAGGCCAGCGCCAACAGCAAGATCGCGGTCAGGATCAGGCCCAGATAGCGGGGCTTGCCGCGCACCGCCAAGGGGCGGCCATCCAGACCCGTGGCACCACCCTTGGTCATCACGGGTGGCGCTGTCGTGGTCGCCGCCTTGGGAAGCGGCACTACATTGAGTTCGCGCTTCAGTCCGGCAATACCTGCCGCCGTGACCGCAGGCTTGGGCGCCTTTGTAGCCGCACCCTTTGCCGGGAAAGGTACAGTCTCGCGCGTGGCCGAAGGTAGGGGCGCAGGCGGGCGTGCCAGCGTCGGACGCGGAACCGACGGACGCTGGGACGGTGCTGGGCCAACCGGGGGCGTCTTTCTGGCCTTGGCCGCCGCTGCGGCGGCCGCGAAATCGGTCATGCTGGCTTTAATTGATGCAACCGGGGCCGCCTTGGGTTCTACGACCTCGGGCGCTGGATCGGGCTCCACCGGGTTTGGCACAACTTCGGGCGCAGGGGTGCGGCGGCTGGAAAAGCGCGGCTCGGCGGGAAGCGGGTCAATGGGCGGTGCAATCGGGGCTCGCTCGGCAGCAACAGGCGCTTCCACGGGTTCCGCAAGGGGCGCAACCTCGGGCAGGTCATCGGCCACATCAACCGCCATCGGCGCCTCGTCCACAAGGTCCGACATCGTCTTGGGATCAAAACTGCTGACGCCTGCCGCAGGCATCCGGGCCGCGCGAAAGTCGGGCAAGGGATCGGGAGTTGGATCAATACTTGCGACCGGCGGGGCAGGGGGGGCCTCTTCTGCCGGCGCAGCTACGGGTGGGGCCACTGGTTCGGCCTGTTGCGGCGGGTCTTGCACAACCTCTGCCACCGCGACCGGTTCAGCGACTGCTGCAACCGGGGCCTCGGGTTCCGGCGGCGTAACAACTGGTGCACGCACCACCACCTCAGGCACGGGCACTGGAACAGGCTCTGGCACAGGTTCGGCGCGCGGGTATTCGCGGGCGATCACGGCAATCGGATCTTGATCGCGTTCAACCTTTTCGCCATCGGCCAACAAAGTGGCGGCCAGCGCAGATGGTCCAAAGAAGGGTTCACCCGTAAAGCCACCACTTTCAGGTGCTGCGACAAAGGATACCGGGTTGAACCTATGCTCGGCGGCAAAGGCCTCGGCCTCGGCCAGGGTTTCGCGGGCGGCCACGGCCACATGCACTTCGGGACCGCTGCCCCACCAGTCATAAACCAGATCATCCACCTTGTAGGGGGTCAGCCCCTCCAACGCGGCCTTGATCTGGCGCTTGCGCTTGGCCACATCCGGACCCGGCGCGTGAACCTGAGTGTAGAGCACCTGTTCATTCGGAATGACCAGTTTTGTCGACACCCCTCGGGGCGACAGGCCCAAGGCGGTTGCCCGCAAATAACTCAGCGCCTCGCCCAGATCGGGGGCGTCAACCGGGGTTGATCCGACCTGCTGCCAGCCACGTGACGTGCGGTGCAACAGCGCGATCACGCCGTCGCGAAAGTCCAAGGCGAATGAAGGTTTCATGAATCCGGTCTTACACAGCCATCACAGCCACAGGAACGTGTTCCCTGCTTTGGCCGCCTTCCTACAGCAGCTTTTTGCCGAATGAAAGAAAAACACCTTTCACCATCAGGGACAGCCCTGCGACAAGCGTCTGGCAGTTTAACGTTTCACCTTCAGTCAGAGGTACCCCATGCGTTTTGTATCGCCCCTCCTCCTTGCCGCGACCCTGTCGCTTGCAGCACTTGCCCCCGCCCTGGCGGAAACCCGACCGACGCTGACCGTTACCGGCACCGGGTCAGTGGCAACCACGCCCGATCTGGCGACGGTCTCCTTGGGTCTGACCACCACTGGCGCAACCGCCACTGAAGCCATGTCAGCCAACTCCGATGCCCTGACCGCGGTGATCGCGCAGATGAAGGCTGCCGGGGTCGAGGACCGCGATATCCAGTCATCCAGCCTGTCGTTGAACCCGAATTGGGTGATGAATGCCTCAAGCACGGCCAGCGAGGTGCAAGGCTATGTGGCCACCAACATCGTCACCGTGCGCATTCGCGATCTTGCACAGACCGGCGCTGTTCTGGATGCAGCCATTGCCGACGGCGCCAATACGCTGAACTGGTTGACCCTTGGCCTGCAAAACCTCCGCCCCCACGAAGATGCGGCCCGGCGCGCGGCCGTAGCTGATGCCGTAGCCATCGCAACCCTGCTGTCCGAGGCGGCGGGCACCAAACTGGGACCGATTCTGTCGATACAGGAAGGCGGTGGTCCCGAGCCGATGCCCGGCGCCATGTTCCGCACTATGGCCGACGCAGCATCCATGCCTGTCGAGGCGGGGTCGGTTGAAGTGACGGCTTCAGTGACTATGGTCTTTGCCATCGGCGAATGACCCGGATGGGCAAACCGCCTTTCC
>CAMDHB010000122.1 GCA_945897655.1 Pseudorhodobacter antarcticus | reverse complement strand
GGGCGGGCGGGGGCGGTGGGTTTGGCGATATCGCTCATGCTGCCACCCGTGAGGACAGGCTTTTCAGCCCCTGTTGCCGGACGGACCGGTCAATCAGCAGGGCCACCAGAATGACCGCGCCGTAGATGGCGCTTTGTGTGGTGCCGGGGATGCCCAGCAGGGGCAGGGCGGCGGCCACGCAGCCCAGCAGGATGACGCCCAGCACGGTGCCCAGCACCGATCCTGACCCGCCGTTGATGGAGACGCCGCCAATCACGACTGCCGCAATCACCTGAAACTCGAAACCGTTGCCGGTGTTGGACGGGTTCACGAACCCCCAGCGGCTGGCATACATGATCCCCGCCAGCCCGGCCAAAGCGCCGGACAGGGCGAACACCAGCAGCGTCACCTTGGTCACATTGATGCCGCGCAAGGGGGCTGCAACCGGGTTTGACCCCAGCGCATAGATCTGCCGCCCGACCTGCGTATGCATCACGAACACATAGGTCAGTGCCGCGATCCCCAGGGACATGAAGATGATCCACGGAATGCCGAAGATGGGCGAGGTTTGCGACATCGCCTTCAGGGCCGAGGGCACGAATTGCCGGTCGATTTGCTTGGCATCCGACACGATATAGGTCAGGCCCCGGTACAGGTTCAGCGTGCCCAAGGTCACGATGATGGCAGGCAGGCGGAACAGGGTGACCAGTACGCCGTTGAACAGGCCCAAGAGTGTGCCCGTGCCGATGGCGACGACAAAGCCCAGGGGCCACCAGACATCGGGGTAAAACTTGAACATCATCCCCGCCAGCATGGCCGACAGGCCCAGAATGGACCCGATGCTCAGGTCCACATGCCGCGCCACCAGCACCAGCATCTGCCCCATTGCCCCGATCAGGATCAGGGGCACCAAGAGCAGGATGATCCGCAAGCTGTTCAGCGTCAAGAATTGCGGTTTGTACAGGCCCACGGCCAGACAAAACAGCACGATCATCACGGCAATCCCGGCCTCGCGCCGGATCAACAGGGTGCGAAGTACGCTCATGCCGCGTACCCGCTGCGCGGCACGGCGGCCTGCATGATGCTTTCCTGTGTTGCCACCCCACGCGGCAGATCGGCGGTCAGACGGCCTTCGGACATCACGAGCACCCGGTCACACAAGGCCAGCAGTTCGGGCAATTCGGACGATATCAACAGGATCGCACACCCCTTCACGGCCAAGGCGCCGATCATGTCATAGAATTCCGCCTTGACCCCGATGTCGATGCCGCGCGTTGGCTCGTCCAGGATCAGGACTTGGGGATCGGTCAGCAACCACCGCGCCAGAATGGCCTTTTGCTGATTGCCCCCCGACAATTCGCCAATCGGCTGTCGGGCTGACGCCAACCGGATGCTCAGGTTGGCAATCGACCTCGCCGCCATCGCCTTTTCCACCGACCGCCGGATGACACCCATCGTTGAAATCTTGCCCGGCACGGCGGCGGAAATGTTCTGCTCCACACTCAGCGACCGGAATATCCCCGCCACGGCCCGGTCCTCGGGCACAAAGGCCAGCCCCAGATCAATCGCTTGCGACGGGTCTGAAATGCTGACGGCTTGGCCCTGCACCGTGATCTGCCCCGATGCCGCAGGTGCCACCCCAAACAGGGCGCGGGCCACGTCGGTGCGGCCAGCGCCGACCAGCCCGCCCAAGCCCACAATCTCGCCCTTGCGGACCGTGAAACTGATGTCGGCAAACACACCGGGCCGCGTCAGCCCCTCAACCCGCAGCGCCACGTCACCGATGACGGAGCCTTGCTTGTGCATGTATTCCTTCAACGGGCGGCCAATCATGTGGCGGATGATGTCGGCTTCGGACAAATTGCCCACGGTGTCGGTGATGACCTTGTTGCCGTCCCGGAAGATCGTGACGCGGTCGCACAGGGCAAAAACCTCCTCCAACCGGTGGCTGATGAAGATGATCGTGCGCCCCTCGTCGCGCAGGCGGCGGGCGATGGTGAACAGCGTGGCCGCTTCCTTGGGCGTCAGCGGGGCCGTCGGTTCATCCATGATGATGACCTTGCTGTCCGAGGCCAGCGCACGGGCAATTTCCACCATCTGCTGATCGGCAATCGACAGGCCGCGCATGGGCCGCGTCACGTCAATCCGCACGCCCAACACAGCCATGATCGCCGCCGCATCCCGCATCATCTGTGCCCAAGGCACGCGGGACAGCCAGCCACCCTCATGCCGACCCAGCACCAGATTTTCGGCAACCGACAGATCGGGAAACGAAATCGGTTCCTGGTGGATCAGCGTGATCCCCAGCTTTTGCGCCACGATGGGGCTTGTCACCTCGACCGGTTGGCCGCTCATCGACAGGCTGCCGGTGGTGGGGCGGTGGACGCCTGCCAAAATCTTGGCGAACGTCGATTTGCCTGCACCATTTTCGCCCAGCAGGGCATGAATCTCGCCCGGCATCAGGTCCAGATCAACATCCCGCAGCACCTCGACCGAGGCGAAGGATTTGGAAACACCGCGTGCCGATATCAGGGGTTCCGTCATGCCGACACCGGGGCCACGGGGTCGATCAACCCCTTATCCTTCAACTCTGCCCAGAACGCCGCCGGGATGGGCGCTTGGAGGGAGGCGAGGTTCTGCCGCACCTCATCCCCCCGCACCCCGCCCGGGATCACGCTGGCCACAATCGGATGCGCCAGCAGGAATTGCAGCGCAGCGGCGGGCAGGGCCACGCCATGCGCCGCACAAGCCGCCTCCAACCCGAGCACCCGAGCTTGTATTTCGGCCGACGCCTGACCATAGGCATAATGCTGCGGCCCCTTGGACCCGGTCACCAGGATGCCACTGGCAAAGGGTGCACCGATAATGGCCGACACCCCCCGCGCCTGCAGCGCCGCCATCCCCCGGTGCAGGCTGGCATGGTCCAGCAGCGTGTAAGGCATGGCCACCAGACAGAAATCCAACGGAACCAGCGGGGCGACAGTCTCCAACGCCAGATTGTTGTTGATGCCCATGCCAAAGGCCTGAACGTCACCCGCCGCCTTCAACTCCTCCAGCGCCTTGATGCCCGACGATACCAACTGGTCCGCATAGGTCGCCTGCATGTCGCCGTGGAACCCTGCATCCAGATCATGGATCACCAGCGCATCCACCGTATCCAGCGCAATCCGTTGCAGCGCCTGTTCATAAGACCGCATGATCCCGTCATAGGAATAGTCGAACCGCACCTCGAAATTCAGACCCCCGGTCCAAGGGCTGCGGTCAAAAGTGCTGGGGTCGCGGGGGCGGTGCAGCGTTCGGCCAACCTTGGTGGTGACCTGAAATTCGCCCCGGGGTTTGCTGCGCAAAAACGCGCCCAGACGGTGTTCCGACAGGCCCCGGCCATACCACGGCGCGGTGTCGTAAAACCGCACGCCAGCCTGCCACGCCGCATCCAGCGTGGCTTGTGATTGTGCTTCGGGAACAAGGGAGTAAAGCTCACCCAGATGGGCGGCACCAAAGCCGAACACGGGCACCTGAAGTGCGGTCTGACCAATCCGACGGCGCGGCAAATCTGCACCTGTCACAGCAACGCTCCCCCCAGAACGGCGGCCCGGGCCAGGCCGAATGAGCGCAACTTGTCAGACAAAAATTCGTTTGACAAGGCGCAATGATTTGTTTGACAAGTTTTCTATTCGGCGTCCATTTAACGGACGGCTTCGCCTTTGGGGGGACGACGTGACAAGCGACATTCGCGGAACCTACCCGATGCTCTATGCCTTTTTCGGGGCGGATGGGGCTGTCCTGCGCGACCCCATCACGGTGCAGATTGAAGCCGCCATTCGGGCGGGGGCCGAGGGCGTGGCCGTGCTGGGTTTGGCGACCGAGGTGGGCAAGCTTGGCCGCGCCGAACAGCGCCAGCTTGTGGAATGGGTGGCGCAGGATTTGGGCGGACGCCTGCCCTTTGCCGTGACCGTGGCCGATGGCAACGTGCCCGACATGATCGAATCCGCCCGGTTCGCTGAAAGGGCGGGGGCCGCCTGGCTGATCCTGCAACCGCCGCGCCCGCCGATCAGCGGCCCGCAACTGATTGGCTTCTTTGCCGAAGTTGCCCGCGCTGTCAGCATTCCCGTCGCCATCCAGAACGCGCCCGAGTTTCTGGGTATCGGCCTGACCCCCGCCGAACTGCTGGCGCTGCACGAGGCGCAGCCGAATGTCACCGTGGTCAAGGCGGAAAGCACCGCCGTTGGTGTGGCCCGTCTGATCGACGTGGTGGGCGATCGGATGACCGTCTTCAACGGCCGGGCGGGGTTGGAGTTGACCGACAACTACCGCGCCGGGTGCAAGGGCATGATCCCCGGCATCGACTTCATCGACCTTCAGGCCGCCATCGGCCATGCGATGATGGCGGGGGATGAAGTGCGGGCTGAGGCGCTGTACCGCCGCGTGCTGCCCGCCGTCACCTTTGTGATGCAGGGCCTGCCGCACCTGCTGCTTTACGGCAAACTGATCGCCGCCCACCGTCTGGGCCTGGCGCCTTGCCACCTGCGCAACCCGTCGGACCAGCCCACACCGCAGGGCCTGGCCTGGGCGCGCCGTCTGGCCGACGACCTTGGCCCCCTGACTGGACCAGCACCATGACCCGCATCACCGATGTCCGCACCACAATCTACGAATGGATCGGCCCCGTCGCCCCGATGCCCCCGCATTTCTGCACCTCCGCCAGCGATGTCGTGGCCGATGTCACAGGCTCCATCGCAGGCTTTCGGTTTCTGGGCTGGCTGGTCGTCGAAATTGAATGCGATGACGGCACCGTGGGCATCGGCAATGCCGCCCTTGCGCCCCATGCCACCAAAGCCGCCATCGACACTTACCTCAAACCGCTCCTCATCGGCACCGACCCGATGGACAGCGAATATATCTGGGCCAGCATGTACCGCCGCACCCTGCCCTTTGGCCGCAAGGGCATTGGCATGGTGGCCATCAGCGCCGTTGACCTTGCCATCTGGGATGCCAAGGGCAAGATCCTGAAGCAGCCCGTCTTCAAACTGCTGGGCGGCCGCACCAAACCGCAGATCGAAGTTTACGCCTCCCGCCTCTACTCCCAACCCCTCGACACGCTTTACACCGAAGCCAAGGCCTATGCCGACCAAGGCTATAAATCCGTCAAGCTGCGCTTTGGCTGGGGGCCGAAGGACGGGCTGGAAGGGATGCACCGCAACGTTGACCTTGTGCGCACGACGCGCGAGGCTGTGGGGCCGAATGTCGACATCATGGGCGACGCCTACATGGGCTGGACGCTCGAATATGCCAAACGCATGGTCCGCATGCTCGCCCCCCTCAACATGCGCTGGATCGAGGAGCCTGTGTCGTCGGATGACCTGAACGCTTACGGTGAACTCAGGGCCATGAACCTTGTCGCCATCTCGGGTGGCGAGCATGAATACACCCTGTCCGGTTTCCGGCAAGCCCTTGATCTGAAAGCCTTCGACATCGCGCAGTTTGACGTCAACCGCGTGGGTGGTATCACCGCCGCCAAAAAGATCACCGACCTGTGCGAGGCTTATGACATCGCCGTCATCCCCCATGCAGGCCAGATGCACAACTATCACATCACCATGTCCAGCTATGGCGCGCCCATCGCCGAATACTTCCCCAAGGTTCCGGTCGAGGTGGGGAATGAGTTGTTCTGGTACATTTTCGACGGTGAACCTGTGGCCGAAAACGGCTACATCAACCTGTCCGACACCACCCCGGGCTTTGGCCTGACGCTGAAAACCCCTGATGCCAACTTCAAACTGACGAGGTGAGGCCATGCCCAATTTCCCCATCATTGACACCCATCTGCATGTCTGGGACCAGACCCGCCTGAAATACTCGGCCTTCGACGGCCATCCGCTGTACGGTCACCCCTACCATGTCGAGGATTACCAGCGCGATTGCGGGGCCCTGGACATCGAAGCGATGGTATTCCTCGAATGCTATTGCGACTTTTGGGAAGGGGGCGGCCAATACATCGACGAGATCCTGTTTGTCGAGGATGAGGCCAAGCGCGACCCTCGCATCAAGGGCATCGTGCCGATGGCCCCCTTGGAGTGGGGCGAAAAGGTCCGCCCGATTCTGACCCAGATGCGCGACAATCACCCGACGGTCAAAGGCATCCGCCGCATTGTCGAATTTGACGCCAACCCCCGCGCGCTGACCCTGTCGGATGATTTCGTGGCGGGCTGCAACCTGCTGAACGATTTTGGCTACAGCTTTGATATCAATGTCCATTACACCCAGATGGACATCGTCCGCGAGTTTGTGCCCCGCGTGTCGTGCCCCCTGATCCTGGACCATTGCGGCAAGCCGGGCATCCGGCAGGGCGCGATTGACCAGTACCGCGACGACATGAAGGTCTTGTCGAAACACAAGAACCTGTGGATCAAACTCTCTGACCTGCCCGTCACCGCTGATCTGGAAAACTGGACGGAAGACGATCTTTTCCCCTATATCGAAGCCACCCTTGATGCCTTTGGCCCCGACCGCACGATCTATGCTGGCGACTATCCCATCTGCCTTGCCGCCACGACCCTGACGCGCTGGGTTGACGTGCTGGACCGCGCCTTTGCCAAACTTGGCCTCAGCCACGGCGACACCCGCAAGATCTACCGCGACAACGCCAACGCCTTTTACCGGCTTGGGCTGTGAGGGGGCGCGCGTGACAACCCCGCCGCCCTTGGCCGACGCCTTTTCCGAACTTGTCGCGGCAGAACGCAAGCTTGTCCAAAAGTCTGACACGACCGGTCCCACACCCCCCCGCCGCCCGATATCCGAACAGGTGGCAGGCCGCTTTCTGGCGCTGATCAAATCGGGCAACCTGCGGGCGGGGGACCGACTGCCCACCGAACAGCAGATGACCATCGCCTTCGGCATCTCCCGCCCGCCCCTGCGGGAGGCCTTGAAGGCGCTGACCCTGATGGGCGTGCTGGAAAGCCGTCAGGGTGGTCGCTATACCGTAACCGACCTGTCCCCCTCGCGCCTTGTGGCCCCTTTCAACGTCATGCTCAGCGTGGGCGATTATGACGTGCACGAACATTTCGAGGCGCGGGCGATCGTCGAATTGGAACTGATCCGCCTTGCCGCCGAACGGGCCGAGCCTGAGCAGCGCCAACGCATCCTGCAACATGCCGTGGACGGCCGCGCCTTTCACGATGACCCCGTGGCCTTTCGCCTGCTGGATGTCGAATTTCACCAGTCCCTCTACGATGCCGCCGCCAACCGCCTGCTGTCCGCACTGGCGCAGGGCCTCTATGACGTGGCTCTTGACGTGCGCCGTGTGGCCAGCAACCTGCCCGGCATCATCGCAACCTCGGTCGGCCAGCATATCGAAATCGCCGAAGCCATCGCTGCCGCTGACCCCGCCGCCGCCGTTGCCGCAGGCCGCCGCCATCTGGAACATGTCCGCGACACCACCATCCTTGTCATGACCGCCGCCTCCCGCTGAAAGGACCCGCAAATGCCCGAACAGATCGCCTTCCGCATGAACCTTTTCCCCGGCCGCGCTGCCGAATACCGCAAACGCCATGACGAGATTTATCCCGAACTGGCGCAGGCGCTGAAAGATGCGGGCGTGTCCGACTACTCCATCTGGCTGGATGCGGAGGCGAACCACCTGTTCGGCATACTGACCCGCAGCGACACCCACACGATGGACACCCTGCCTGATACCGAGATTGTCAAACGCTGGTGGGCCTTCATGGCCGATATCATGGCCACAGATGCCGACAATGTGCCGGTGCAAATTCCGCTGAAAAGGGTGTTCCTGCTGCCATGACAAACCCTTTCATCATCAAGGATATCCGCGTCTATGTCCTGAAACCCGGCTCCAAGGGCGGCACTTATTTCAAGGCGGGTGAGGGGCACTGGCTGGTCGATACCCTCATCTCCAACCCCATGCACGCCTACCCTGAATACCGCGCCAAACGGTCAAGCTGGGGCATCAATGTGCTGGGGTCACTGATTGTCGAGATTGAGTCGGCCGATGGCACCATCGGTGTCGCTGCAGGCTCTGGCGGCATGCCTGCCGCCTGGCTGGTGCGCCACCATTTCGACCGCTTTCTGCGCGGTCAGGATGCCCGCAACACCAACATGATCTGGGACCAGCTCTTCCGCGCCTCCCTTCCCTACGGCCGCAAGGGGCTGACCATATTCGCCATAAGCGCCGTCGATCTGGCCCTGTGGGACCTGATCGGCAAGGTGCGGGGCGAGCCGGTTTACAACATGATCGGCGGACGCTCGCGGGATGAGATCAATTTTTACTGCACCAGCCCGCACGCGAAGGCCGTGCAGGACCTTGGCTTTTTCGGCGCCAAGGTCCCCCTGCCCGAAGGCCCCTATGACGGCGAGGCAGGCTTGCGCCGAAACGTGGCCTACCTGACAGAACAGCGCGCCGCCATCGGCCCCGACTATCCGCTGATGGTGGACTGCTACATGTCGCTTGACGTGCCCTACATCATCCGTCTGGCCGAGGCGTGCAAACATCTGGACATTCACTGGTGGGAGGAGGTTCTGTCGCCCGAGGATATCGAAGGCTACCGCCAGATCAAACAGGCCCATCCGACGATCAAATTCACCACGGGCGAACATGAATACACCCGCTTCGGTTTCCGCCGCCTGATCGAGGAGCGGACGTTGGACATCGTGCAACCCGATGTGATGTGGGTAGGCGGCATGACCGAACTGTTGCGCATCGCCGCCCACGCATCGGCCTATGATGTGACTGTCGTGCCCCACGGATCGGGGCCTTACTCCTATCACTTCATCACCTCCCAAACCGGCCCGGCATTCTGCGAATATGTCGCGGCCAGCCCTGATGGCCGGTCGATCCAACCGGTGTTCGGATCGCTGTTCACCGGCGAGCAACTGCCGCAGAACGGCAAGATGCGCCTGTCCGATGCGCCGGGCTTTGGCATGGAACTGGCCGATCATGACATGCTGGCGCGGGTGGACTAGCGCCGCCTGATTGACCCCGTTTGACAGACCCGGCACTTTGGGCTGACTGTCTGCAAAGACGGGGGCGGGAAAACGGGGGGT
>CAMDHB010000121.1 GCA_945897655.1 Pseudorhodobacter antarcticus | reverse complement strand
TCACCACCGAACAGCAGGACCGGGTTCTGGGCTATATCGAGATCGGCAAGCAGGAAGGTGCCACGCTGGCACTCGGCGGCGGTCGCGGGATGAACAGCGGTGCCTATGTCGAACCGACGCTGTTCACCGATGTGACCAGCACTATGCGGATCGCGCAGGAAGAAATCTTTGGCCCGGTCGGCACGGTGATCCCGTTCGACACCGAAGACGAGGCGCTGGCGATCGCCAATGACAGCCTTTACGGGCTGGCGGCGGCGGTTTGGACCAATGACCTGAAGATCGCGCACCGCTTTGGCCGCGATCTGGAATCGGGCTTTGTCTGGGTTAATACCTTTGACGTGGGCGACATGACCTCGATCTGGGGCGGCTACAAACAGTCCGGCAACGGGCGCGACACCTGTGTCGAGGCGCTGTCGCAATACACCCAGACCAAATCGGTCTGGATCGACCTGAACTGACGCAGAACAGCCCCCGGGGTTTCCCCGGGGGCTGTTTTACTCTTCAGCGCGCCTTGCTGCGTGAGCTAAGGGGGTTCCCTGGGAGGGAGCACTTGAACGGCAGCGATGCCGAAACTGGATGCGCTTCTCAAGTAATCAGACGAAGCGACGTCAGCGGCCCAAAGGCAAACCAGCATAGCAAATGCCAACACCAAAGGAGGATCGGAATTGTCCCAGTTTTCTTTCAACCGCACCAAGTTGCAGTCCATGGCCAACGTCGAATTGGCTGCATTCAAGCAGCGCACACAGAAGTCAGCTGCGCTTCTTGAGCGCGGCGCACGTTCAATGCCCAAAGGCGTGCCTATGTCATGGATGTACGGCCTGAACTTTCATCCGACTATCTACGTTGAGCGTGGCAAAGGTCCCGAATTTTTTGACGCGGACCATAACCGCTATCTCGACTTCAACGTGGTCGATCTTGCCGTTACCATGGGGTTCGACAACCCACATGTGCGTGAAGCGATGCGCAAGGCAATGGAAGTGGGGCCGCATTTCCTGCTTCCGGTGAAAGAAGCGATCGACGTTGCCGAAGAGCTTGCGCACCGAACAGGCGTTCCCTACTGGCAATTCACGATGACGGCCACTGGCGCTAACACCGAAGTCATCCGCATCGCCCGCACGATTACAAAGCGAAGCAAGGTCATGGTCTTCGAGGGACACTACCACGGCCACCTCGATGACACGATGATGGAGAATTCAAAGAGCGGCGTGAGGCCTTATGTGCTGGGCCTGCCCAAAGGCGTCGAGAAAGGCATCGAGATCATCCCGTTCAACGATCTGACGGCAGCAGAGGCTGTGCTGAAAAAGGGTGAGATTGCACTCGTCCTGACAGAGCCGGCCATGAGCAACTGCACTTTGGTCAAGCCCGAGCCCGGCTACATCGAGGCGCTTTACAAACTGGCCCATCAGTATGGCAGCCTTCTGTGCCTCGATGAAGCGCACGATTTCTCGTTCGCCTATGGCGGCCTGAAGGCGGCTTGGAACCTGCCATGCGATTTCATGGTGCTTGGCAAGGGGCTGGGTACCGGTATTCCCTTTGCCCTGTATGGAATGAGCGGGGCCATCAACGAATTCGTCGATGCCCACACGCAGATTGACCTCGGGCATCCTGGTATCGCCGCTGGCGGCACAACCTACGCCAACACCCTGGCGGTGTTCGCCGCCAAAGCCGCACTGGAGAATGTTCTAACGCCTGAGAACTACAAGCGGACAGAAGCGCTTGGGCGGCATTTTGCAGCGGGATTGCAAGGCATTTTTGACGAGCTTGGTCTTCCGTGGTTAGCCCAGCATCTCGGTCCACGCGTTGGTTTCTGCCTATTTCCCGCGTTGCCGAAGAACGGCAAGGAGGCGTATAGGTCTATTGACGTTGATTGGATCACAGTTCGCAAGCTATTTATGGCCAACCGCGGTGTTTGGGATGCTGTGGCGACCGCCGGACCCCAAGTATCCTTTGCTCATTCCAGCGAGCATATTGACGAGTATATTGGCAAAGCACGAGACCTGTTGCGCCAACTCGTCGCCTGATCAATCTCAATCAATGTCGCCCCGGCGTGACCTGCATTGTCAATGAACAGGCCCGCGTGACTGCCGAGCAATTTGAACGATCTGTGCACTGGCGCGCTGAGTTTCTTCAGTAGTTTGCCTTGGAAATCTGTCGCTACAACAACAGCATTCATTCGAGCCTTGGCTGCTCACCCGTCGCCAAGTGGGAAGAGCTCGCCGGGGAAATGTCCGGCGACATCCCCTTCGACATGGAGGCGTTTCGGGTGAGTTTCCTGCCAAGTGAGCAGCGGCAGGTGCGTCGTGACGGCATCCATCCGTTCGACTTGCGCTACTGGTCCGACGCCCTCGCGGGTTATGTTGGTCGCCGGGACGGAAAGGTGGTCGTCCGCTACGATCCCCGCGACCTCTCGGCCGTCTGGGTCGAACTGGATGGCGGCAGATGTGTCGAGGCCCGGTACCGCAACCTGGAAATTCCGCCGGTGTCGCTCTGGGAATACCGCGAGGCCATCCTCGCTGCCGTCGGCGCCCTGTCATCGGCGCTAAGCTTGCGGGCCCAGAGTGTCGCTTCGCTTGAGGTCCGCGTTGTTGGCCTTCTTCGCGACCTCGGGCTTCGGATGATCATGATTGACGAAGTCCACAACCTCCTCGCGGGAAGGCGGCTATGTTCAGCACTGGCCTCGATGGGTACGCAAGAGTTGCCTTGCTTCGTGCGTTTGAAAAGGAGCCCCGGCTTCTTGCAGCAGTTGACCAGATCATACTGCGAAACAGGGAAAGACTCCCACCAGCTGGCACCTAAATGCCACGTTTAAGGGCAATAAACGCTGCCCAACGCGCCGTGTGCCGAATTTAAGGGCAACGCGACAACAGCCCAAGGGTGTTCTGGCGGGATGGCGCGGTCGAGGCGGAACGCGGTGTGCCGCAGGCGACCGTAGACGGCCTTTGCGGTCTTGGACATCAGGTTTGTGAGGCACCAGAACCGCTGGGTGGCGGGCAGGCAATCTGGATTGATGTAAAAAAGGCACGCTGACCGGCGGGTCAGATCCGCGCAAGGACGGGTTGGCCTTGGGCTATTAGAAAGGACACACCATGGCACGCGCCATTCTCGTGATCGACGTTCAGAAGGTCTACACCGACCCGACTTCGCCCCTGCATTGCATGGGCAACGCCGCCGCGATCGACAATATCAACGCGATTGTGACCCGGGGCCGGGCGGCCGGCGATCTGATCGTGCAGGTCCGCCATCTGCACCGTGCCGATGGGTCGGATGCCGGCCGGATGTTTGATTTCACCGGCGATGCGACGGAGATCGGTTTTGTCGAGGGCACAACCGAGGCCGAAGATGACCCGAGGCTGGCCCTGGAGCCCGCGTCCCTGACGATCCACAAACAGCGCTATTCCTGTTTTGTCGGCACCGGCCTTGACGACGCCCTGCGCGCGCGCGGCGTCGATACCATCGTGGTCACCGGATTTATAACCAATTTCTGCTGCGAAGCGACGGCCCGGCACGGGCATGATCTGGATTACTTCGTCGAGTTTCCCATGGATGCCACCGGCTGCCCTGACCTTTCGGAAACAGCGACACAAGCCGCGATCAAGAACATCGCCGCCGCCTCACTGGGTGCGGGCTATGCACGGGTGATGACCACGGCGGAACTGCTGGCGCGGATGTAGCGCGCCAGCCAAGCTTCAGCCCCGCGCCAATGCCTGCAACTCTGGCATCGCGGCATTCACCGCAGCAGCATAACGGCTGATGCCTTCTTCGATCTGGCCTTCGGTGATCGACAGCGGCGGCGAGAACGAGTTGACCGGCAGGAAGGGCAGGGCCCGGGTCAGCACACCGCCCGCCGTGGCGTGTTTTGCCACGATCCTGTGCGGGGCCGTGCCTGCCGCGAAGGGGGTTTTGGCTCCGCGGTCGGCCATGAATTCGACCCCCGCCATCAACCCGACGCCGCGGATGTCGCCGATGAAGGGATGATCGCCCAGCCGGTCACGCAAGGAGCCCAGCAGAACCGCCTCCTGCCGCCGGGCATTTTCCACCAGCCCGTCGCCTTCGATCACATCCAGGTTGGCCAGCGCCACGGCACTGCCCACAGGGTGGCCGGAATAGGTGAAACCATGCATGAAGGCCCCGGTCTCGGCCGAGGTGGCCGTCAGAACCTCCCAGATCCGGGTCGAGATGATGGATGCCGACATCGGGAAATAGGCGCTGGTCAGCCCCTTGGCGAGCGAGACGATATCGGGGCGGATCCCATAGGTGCCACACCCGAACCACTGGCCGGTGCGGCCAAAGCCGGTGATGACTTCGTCAATGATCAGCAGAATGTCGTTCCGGTCCAGCACAGCCTGTAATTTGGGGAAATAGCCCTCGGGCGGCAGGAAAACGCCGCCGGTACCCATCACGGGTTCGGCGATGAAGGCGGCGATGGTGGCGGGGCCTTCGCGGCGGATCATCTCTTCCAGTTCCGCGATCAGACGGTCGGTGAACGCGGCCTCGCTTTCACCGGGATGGGCAAAGCCATAGTGATGCGGGCAGGCGGTGTGCAGCACGCCGTCAATCGGCAGGTCGAACGCCTTGTGATAGCCCGCGATGCCCGTCAGGCTGCCGCTGGCCACTGTGACACCGTGATAGGCCCCGATGCGCGAGACGATCTTTTTCTTGGCCGGCAGCCCCCGCAGGTTGTTGTAGTAACGCACCAGCTTGATTGCCGAGTCATTGGCATCCGACCCCGAATTGCCAAAGAACACCCGCGCCATATCCGATGTCGGCACGGTTTCGCGGAACTGCGTCATCAGCCGTTCTGCCAGTTCTGCGGTGGCCGGGCAAGCGGCACCCCCGAACAGGTGCTGAAAGCTCTGGTTGCGCATCATCCTGGCAGCGGCATCGGCCAGTTCGGCCCGGCCATAGCCCACATTCACGCACCAAAGCCCCGCTCCAAGGTCAATCAGGCGGCGACCATCCTCGGTGAACACCTCGACCCCATCGGCCCCGGTGTAAACCGCAGGCCCGTTGGTCAGCACGTCGTGGATCGAGGATACCGGATGCAGGTGGTTGGCGGCATCGCGCTCGGCGATCGACAGGTTCCGCAGATTGTCCATGGTCGGTCCTTTCAGGATCAGAAATTCAGCTTGCGGCGCAGCGCCGTGACGGCGCAGCCGGGGGTGGTCAGAACGGGGCAGGACCGGGTGGGGGCCAGCACCGGGGCGCTGCGCGCCGCCGAAAACTGCCCCAGAACCAGCACATCCAGCGGTGGCAGATCGGCGCAGGCCGCAAGCACCGCGGCGTCATGCGCCGCCCCGTCGCCTGCCTTCAGCGCTGCAAGTGCGCCGTGGGCCAGCACGGGGGTGACTGTCACAGATGTGCCGCGCTCGGCGGCCATGGCCTGCAATTCGGCTGTCAGGGCGGGCAGCGAGGGTGGGAAGGTCACGACCAGCCCGATCCGGCTGCCAAGGTCGAGTGCGGCGTCAAAAGCAGCTTCGTTGGGGCGATAGACCGGAATATCCAGCCGCGCCTTGACCGCATCAATCGCCGGGCCAAAGGCTGAACAGGTGAACAGGATTGCCTGCGCCGCCCCGCCCCGCCCGACCGTGCCTGCGGCATAATCGGCAAGCGTCTGGAACCGCGTCCTCATCGCCGGATCAAGGCTGCCCCGGTCGGAAAGGTCGATGGCCAGCGAGGTGTCCAATAGGTCAAAGCAGAACGCCTCGGGCCAACCTTCCGCAAAGGCACGGCGCGCGGGCAGCACTGATTCTTCCAGCGCATGGATCAGGGCGATGCGTGGTTCAGACATGCGGGGTCTCGCGCCGGGCCAACAGGGCGGCGATCAGAGCCTCATCCCGCTGTGTTTCCAATTGGGGAATCGTCCGGCCGGCCGCCTCGACTTCTATCCCGGCCACCAATGCTGCGCAAACCTCGGGCGTGAGGCTGGGGCTGCCCAGGCTCGCCCAACGCCGTTCCTGACTTGGTCCAAGATGCGCCAGATAGCCCGCCATCCCGCCCGCGCCGCCACCCAGATGATAGGCCATATGCGCGCCAAGCACCGACCAGCGCAGCCCTGGCCCGTTCACCAAAGCGGCATCCATCGCCTGCACATCCGCAATCCCTTCGGCGACGATGTTCACCGCCTCGCGCCACAGGGCCGAGGCCAGACGATTGGCGATATGGCCCGTCGCATCCTTCCTCAGCCGCACCGGCACTTGTCCGCAGCCACGATACATCGCGTCAGCCTGATCCAGAACGGCATCTTCGATGCCATAAAGCTCGACCAGCGGCACTAGATGCGGCGGGTTGAACGGATGTGCGGTGATCAGGCGCGACGGGTCGGTCAGTCCGGGGGGAAGATCGCTCCACCGCAGGGCCGACGTGGACGAGGCGATGATGGCATCCGGCAGGGCAGCCGCCTCGACCTCGGCATAAAGCGCGCGCTTGGTGGGGATGGATTCCGGCGCGTTCTCCTGGATCAGTGCAGCATCCGCGACCGCAGCCGCAACGCTGTAATGGACCGACAGCAACGCCAGCGGATCGCCAGACCGGGGCGACAGCCGGTTCAACTGCGCCAGCGGGGCCGCAAGCCGCGCGGCAAAGCTGGCGCGTGCAGCCTCGACCGGATCCCATGCCTGAACGCGGTGGCCGTGATGCAGCATCAGGGCGGCCCAGCTTGCACCAATCAGGCCACATCCAAGGATGCATACTGTCGGTCGGCCCGTGTCTGTCGGTTGGTCCGTGTCGGCTGACATGCCAGCTCCCCTATTTTCGCGATCTGCGATCACAAAATATGATTTCCGCTGCCATTGCAAGAGCAATCACCCCTTGCCCCGAAAAGCGCTGAAAAAGAAGGCTTGAGAATGCCGTCCTGACCTGCGAACTTCGGCGCAGAACCACAGGAAGAGAATGAACGTGAAGCCCATCCCCCCCCTCGGCCTTGGCCCCATCGGGTCGGTACCGGTCCATGAACTGGTCTATCGGCAACTGACGCGGGCCTTGATGGCGGGCCAGATCACCACCGGGCGCAAGCTGACCTCGCGCAAGCTGGCGCTGGAACTGGATATTTCGGACATGCCGGTGCGGGCGGCGCTGTCGCGGCTTCAGGCGCTCAAGGCGCTGGTGCCTTTGCGCAACGGATCGCTGGTGCTGCCCTCGATGACGCGCGACAGGTTTGCCGACCTGATGCAAACCCGTCTCGTGTGCGAAGGGGCGGCAACCGAAAAGGCCGCCGCGCATATGACGCAGGCGGATCTTGACGCGCTGTCCAAGATCGGGGCCGATCTGACCAAGGCCGCGCGGGATCAGGACATCGACCAGTATCTGGAGTACAACTATGAGTTCAAGTTCCTGATCTATCGCGCCTGCGGGTCCGAGACCCTGCTGTTCCTGATCGAGACTCTCTGGCTTCAGGTCGGCCCGTTCCTGCGGGCCTACAGCGGGCAGTTTGGCGGCGATCTGGCCGGAATCCTGCATCTCGACCATCATGGCCAGGTAGTCGAGGCGCTGGCCCGCCGCGATGGCACAGCCGCCGCCGCCGCCATGCGACGCGACATCTCCGACGGCGCATCCTATCTTCTGGCCAACGCAGAGTTCTGCTGAATGACGCCGTGAGGCCTTCTCACGTCGTCCAACTCTTCCCTTGATTTTTGTGATCGCAGATCGTAAAAAGATTTGATCAAATGGAGTCGATCATGGCTTTTGCGCAGCGCGTCACCATCGTTACCGGAGCAACCTCGGGCATCGGCGCGGCGTTGTTGCAGAACTCACGTCTGAGACGTGAGAGCCCCTTTCCCCGTCGATTTCAGGCGACGCGCACGATCTCGGCCGTTCCGAGGGCCGCGAAGCGGTTCATCAGTGCGATGCGGATCTGGATTTCGGCGGTCTGGCGATCTGGGTCTCTTGCTGCGGTGCGTTCGCCAAAGGCCTTGAGGCAGCGCATCTTCGCCTCGATCCGGCTTCGGACGTGGTATCCGGTCCAGCGCTTCCAGAACGCCCTGTCATAGTGCCGGGTAGCACGCAGGGTTTCGTTTCGGGCAATCGCGGCCGGGCAGTCCTCTTTCCACGGTCGGCCATTCTTGCGGATCGGGATGATCGCAGTGGCCTGCCGGTCGATGATCGCGGTGTGGCAGCGACGGGTGTCATAGGCGCCGTCGGCCGTCACGGTGCCAATATCTTCACCCGCGGGGATCTGATCGAGTAGGTCCGGCAGCACGGGACTGTCGCCATCGCCGCTGGAGGTGAATTCCACAGCGCGGATGTCAGATGTGGCCGTATCCATGACCAGATGCACCTTGCGCCATTGGCGCCGGCCCTGAACACCGTGCCTTCTGGCCTGCCATTCGCCATCCCCGAGGAACTTGACGCCGGTGCTGTCGACAAGCAGGTTCAGCGGGCCATCGGCGCGCCGATACGGGATCTGGACGGCCAGCGTCTTCTGCCGTCGGCACAAGGTGGTGTAGTCAGGCACCGCCCAGTCGAGGTTCGCCATCTTGAGCAGGCTCGCCACCATCCCGGTCGTTTGCCGCAGCGGGAGCTTGAACAAGACCTTGATGGTCAGACAGAACTGGATCGCCGTGTCCGAGAACACCGCAGGGCGCCCCAGGCGACCACCATGCGGAGCGAGCCAAATCATCTCCTTGTCCAGCCAGATCAACAGCGACCCGCGCTTGCGCAGCGCCGAAGTATAGCTGGACCAGTTCGTCGTGCGGTAGCGGGTGGGTGATGGCTCGCTCGTCCTGCCCGTCTAACCACATGGATTCACAATGTGAATCCTCAACGGTCAGAGTTCTGCAACAACGCCCAGCCGCAACAGCACCATGCCTTTGGTGGCGTCGTACAGTCTTACACTATTATAGCTGTTCAGAAACCGTGGTGCAGGCATCGAAACCTCTGTGGGCAGCATCGGCGATAGTTATGACAATGCGCTGGCCGAGACGATCAATGCCCTTTCAAAGCCGAAGTTATCCACCGTCGTGGCCCGTGGCGCAGCTTCGAAGCCGTCGAATACGCAACGCTCGAATGGGTGGATTGGTTCAACAACCGCCGCCTGCTTGAACCCATCGGG
>CAMDHB010000120.1 GCA_945897655.1 Pseudorhodobacter antarcticus | reverse complement strand
CGCATCGCCTATCTCCTGCGCGTCCGGCGTGAGGACCCGCAGGGCATCCTTGTCCTCACCTACAACCGCCATGCCGCCGCCGAAATCCGCGCCCGTCTGCGCCACCTTGTGGGCGAGGATGCCTCTTGGGTCACCGTTTCGACCTGCCACGCGCTGGCAATGCGACTGGTCGGCGCAAGCTTTGCCGGCGGTGCCACCGAAACCCGCGAGTTCGACGCCATCCTGCGTGAGGCCGTTCAACTGATCAATGGCGAGGGGCTGAGCCGCGCCGAAGCCGAGGCGCAACGTGAGGCGCTGATCCAGGGCTATCGCTGGATCCTCGTTGACGAATATCAAGACATCGGCCCTGAGGAATACGCCCTGATCGCCGCTGTGGCCGGTCGTTCTCTGGAGGACCCTGACCAGCGGTTGTCCCTTTTTGCTGTGGGTGATGACGACCAGAACATCTATGCCTTCACCGGCGCCTCGATCTCCTTCATCCGCCGCTTTGAAGAGGATTACCGGGCCAAGGCCAAGTACCTGACCGAGAACTACCGTTCCACCCGCTTCATCATCGATGCCGCCAATCAGGTGATCGAACCGGCGCGGGACCGCATGAAGGCGGGCCATCCGATCAGCGTGGACAAATTGCGCGGCCTTGATCCCGGTGGTGGGGTCATGGCCACCTATGATCCTGTGGGTCGAGGCCGGGTTCAGTTCCTTGATGTGGGTGGCGATGATGTGGCCCAAGCCGTGGCGGCGGTGGACGAACTCGTGCGGCTATCTCATCTTGACCCCGATTTTGCCTGGTCACGCACCGCCATCATCTCGCGCGATTGGAGACGGCTGGGACCGGTGCGCGCCTATGCTGAAAAGTTGGGGCTGCCGGTCGAGATGGCCAACGAAAAGCTGCCAAGTGTCTGGCGCATGCGCGAAATGCAAAGGCTCGTCGCGGGCCTGCGGCAGCGGCCAACGGCCATGTTGACGATCCAGGATATCCTTGACGTCCTGAACCAACAGCGGCTGACACGCTGGGTTGAGTTGATTGCGCAGGGTATCGCAGATCTCGCGCGCGACCTTGGAGCCAAGACGATCCCTGTTCCTGATTTGTTGGAATGGCTGGCCGAATGGGCTCAGGACATCAGAGGCGAGCAGCGTGGGCTTCTCCTTTTGACCGCCCATAGGTCCAAAGGGTTGGAATTCGACCATGTCGTGATCCTGAACGGTGGCTGGCAGGCGATCTCGCAGGGGGAAGACGGTGAAGCCCCGCGGCGGCTGTTCTACGTTGCCATGACCCGGGCCCGCCGAAGCCTGGCAGTGGTGACCAGAGGAACCCATGCCTTCGTCCGCGCTGACAGCGACAGCGAGCTTTTGCGCAAAGTCGAGGCTCCCCGACCCATCGATTTGCCAGATCCTGACCAATACCAGCTGCCCGACATGAGCATGGTCGACCTCTCATTTGCCGGGCGTTTGCCCGAAACAAGCCCGACGCTGACCGCCATCGCCGAGGCTGAGATCGACGATAAGGTGACGCTGGAACGCAGCGACGGGAAGTGGCTGATCCTGGACATTGAAGGTCGCGTCCTCGGTCGCATGGCAGGATCGTGGGCACCGCCAGAGGGAACGCAGCTTGTCTCAGGAAAAGTGGGTGCCATCGTACGCTGGCGAAAGACAGACAACGAGGAGGCATTCAGAACCTACCTCAAACGCGACGAATGGGAGGCGGTCCTGCCGGAGTTGGTGTTCCGCCGAGGTGGCGAGCGCCAAAAGTTCATTTTCACCCAGAACTGAGCCGGTTCTATCACCGAGAAGTGAGCCAGCTTTGCTTATCGATATCGGTTCATGCTGGGGTCCCGGGCGGGTTTGTCTCCTTCTTTTTTCGGGCTGCTGCGGCTAACCTTGCCTTGCAGCGGAAGCTGTCGTTGCCGGTTTCCAGGATGTGACAGCGGTGGGTAAGGCCGTGCTGATGTTGCGTTGACTGATTTGTTGGTTCGGTATCTGCTGAACTGGGGGATTGCGCCAAGGAAAACTCCAGACCCATGATCGATCTGTGCGCCGGACGGCCATATTGAAAACCTTCACAAAGCAGACCCTTGCAGCAAAACTTCTACCTCCGGCCAACACCGGTTGATCCTGAAACGGTACCGTCCTTCCTGTCGCGTCTGGCAACCATGCGGCGGACGCCAATCGTCGAGTATGCCCGAAACATGGGCGCGGCCCTCCGTCAAATTCTTGCGGGCGATTCTGGGGCCCTGAGCAGTCTGGCATCTTGCGGAGTGCCGAGTTCAGTTCAACTCGACAACCTGACGTCCTGGACGGGTGGTCAACTACGGCCCTCACCCTGACACGACCTTTTGCCGTTTGTTGGGGGTACAAATTCTGAGACTGCGAACTGCCGTGGTCCCGGACGAAGTTCTGCATTTGCGGGCTGCTCAGGCGGTTGGGTTTTCAGTTGCGAAAGATGGGCACGCGGCCATCAAGGACGCCCTGCAAACCCTCGCGGGTGCGCCTGATAGTCGGGATCGGTCGTCAAACGGTGCGTTCGGCAACCTTTTTGCCCAGCTGGACCAGTTGCACCAAGACGACTTGGCCGTCCAACCGTTTCGCCGGCTTTTGCGCGATTGCATTCCTGCGAATTGGCCTTTCGCCCGCAGGCGATACGATCCTGGGAGAGGTTCAATCTGAACGCCGCTTGCACTCGCTGTATACGGCTGCTCGCGATCTCGGTACCAGCGAAGCTTTGCTCGAACCCTTTGTGATTGAAGCGGGCGCGCTGAGGGCCGGCGACCCCCGATTTGCCAACCGAAGAGTTCTTGATGCCCAAGCCCATGCCGATCTGTTGGCCGAGATTCCGACCTTGGTCAGCCGGACGGCCCTGCAACGCGAGTTTGGGGCGAGCAGGGCAGAGGTTGAAGCGCTTTTGGCTGAGCGGTCCTGGTCCCCAAATCACAAGACCAGATCGTCAGACTGCGGTGGAGCATTGCTCAGGCGCAAGGTGTTGTGGGGAATGTGCTTGAAAAGGCGGTGCCGATCGCTGGGCGTTGAAGAGGGCAGTGGTCTCTGCATTTGCACCTGGTGGCCAGGATTTTGGCCGCATTTTTCTGCGTAAGGACGCAGAACGGGCACTTTCACGGAAATCTTGACCAAAGACTGCAATGGAGTGCACCGAAACTCGTGAACGAAATCGCCGCTTGCCCAAGCCAAGATCCTGCAAAAAAAATCATGGCAGGGGCTTGCAGACTTATCCCCAGAAACCTCCGCTCACTTTCCACGAGTCGCTTGGCAGGGGTGAGCACGAAAAACGCCAAATCGAGCACGGTTATGGTTTATCTGCATCGCTTTAGGAAGTGGTAGGCCCGGAGGGACTCGAACCCCCAACCAAGGCGTTATGAGCGCCCTGCTCTAACCGTTGAGCTACAGGCCCGCCGTGACCTATCGCTATCATACCCTTGGGGCAGGTCAAGGGACCAAACCCCACCGTTGCAGGGGTCCGGGGGATCGTCTAAGGGGGGGCGACTGGGGTTGAAACGGGGTGCGCCGATGACGACGGGACATAATGGTCTGACCTATGCCGATGCGGGCGTCGATATCGATGCGGGCAACCTGCTGGTGGAAAAGATCAAACCGGCGGCCAAGGCGACCACGCGGCCCGGTGTCATGGGCGGTCTTGGCGGCTTTGGCGCGCTGTTTGACCTCAAGGCCGCAGGCTATACCGACCCGGTTCTGGTCGCGGCGACCGATGGCGTGGGCACCAAGCTGAAGATCGCCATCGACACCGGCCATGTCGATACCATCGGCGTGGACCTTGTTGCGATGTGCGTCAACGATCTGGTCTGCCAAGGGGCGGAGCCCTTGTTTTTCCTGGATTATTTCGCGACGGGCAAGCTCGAGGTCGACAAGGCCACCCGCATCATCAACGGCATCGCCGCAGGCTGCGCCGCCAGTGGCTGCGCGCTGATCGGCGGCGAGACGGCGGAAATGCCGGGCATGTACCATGGCGGTGACTTTGATCTGGCCGGGTTCGCTGTGGGTGCCATGGAACGGGGGGCTGAGTTGCCCGCTGGCGTGGTCGCGGGCGATGTCCTGCTGGGCCTTGCCTCGAACGGAGTGCATTCCAACGGCTATTCCTTTGTCCGCAAGGTGGTGGACCTGTCTGGCCTTGGCTGGGACGCGCCCTCGCCCTTCTCCGATGGCACGCTGGGCGAGGCGCTGCTGACCCCCACACGGCTGTATGTGAAGCAAGCACTGGCGGCGGTCCGGGCAGGGGGGGTGCATGGGTTGGCCCATATCACCGGCGGCGGCCTGACCGAAAACCCGCCCCGCGTGCTGCCCGAGGGGCTGGCGTGCCAGATCGACCTTGGCGCCTGGGATCTGCCCCCCGTGTTCCGCTGGCTGGCCAAGACCGCCAACATGTCCCAAGCCGAACTGCTGAAAACCTTCAACTGCGGCATCGGCATGATCGCCGTGGTCGCCGCCGACCGGGCCGAGGCACTGGCCGATCTGCTGCGGGCCCAAGGCGAAACCGTCTACATCCTTGGTGATATCGTCCCAGGTGAGGGCGTGATCTACCAAGGCACCCTGGCATGAAGCGTGTCGCCATCCTCATCTCGGGGGGTGGATCGAACATGGTGGCGCTGGTGCGGGCGATGACGGGCGACTTTCCGGCGCGGCCTGTGCTGGTCCTGTCCAACGTGCCCGGGGCAGGGGGGCTGGCCCGGGCTGAGGCCCTTGGTGTTCCCACCGCCACGGTGGATCACCGTGGCCGCACCCGCGAAGAGTTCGAGGCGGACCTGATCGCCACACTGGATGCCGCCACCCCTGACATCATCGCGCTGGCCGGGTTCATGCGCATCCTGACGCGGGCCTTTATCCGCCGCTATCAGGGCAGGATGCTGAACATCCACCCGTCCCTTTTGCCGAAATACCCCGGCCTGCACACCCACGCCCGCGCCCTTGCGGCAGGCGATGCGCAAGGCGGCTGCACCGTGCATGAGGTGACCGCCGATCTGGACATGGGGCCGATCCTGGGCCAGATGCCCGTGCCCATCCTGCCCGGCGACACCGAAGACACCCTGGCCGCCCGCGTGCTGGTTCAGGAGCATATCCTCTACCCCGCCACCTTGCGCGCCTTCGCCCAGCGCTGACCCCGGACGGGGGGCCTTTTCGCGGGGCATCGAGCCCCGCAAAAAGGCTTTGGTGCCGGTGGCCGGGTCTTTCGGGCCTTGCGGAGGCGGCGCCATTGGCTGGGTCGGACCCTCCGGGGGGAGTATTTGGGCCAAAGTGAATGGAGGGGTTTTCCTTGTGTGAAATGCCGCCTATAGCCGGAGAGGCGGGATGCACCCGCCTTTTGCGAAAGTCGCCCCATGCGCGTGATCACCACGACCGAAGACCTTGCCGCCTTCTGCGCCGCCGCCAAATTGCAGCCCTATGTCACGCTTGACACCGAATTCCTGCGCGAACGCACCTATTGGTCCAAGCTTTGCCTGATCCAGGCCGCCTTGCCCGGCAAGGATGGCGACGCGGTGCTGATCGACCCGATCGAAGGGTCGGCCATGTCGATGGAACCGCTTTATGACCTGTTTCGTCACAAGAGCACGGTCAAGGTGTTTCATGCCGCGCGTCAGGACCTTGAGATCTTCTTTGTCGAGGGCAATGTCTTCCCCGAACCGCTGTTTGACACCCAGATTGCCGCCATGGTCTGCGGTTTTGGCGAACAGGCGGGGTATGAGACGCTGGTCAAGAAAATCGCCAAGGCCGATCTGGACAAGACCTCACGCTTTACCGACTGGTCGCGGCGGCCCTTGTCAAAGCCGCAGATGGACTATGCCCTGGCCGATGTCACCCATCTGCGGGTGATCTATGAATTCCTGGCGGCCCAGTTGGCCAAAACCGGCAGGCAGGCTTGGGTCGAGGAAGAGCTTGCCATCATGCTCGACCCCGCGACCTATACCACCACGCCGGATGAAGCCTGGCTGCGCGTGAAAACCCGCACCACATCGGGGCGTTTTCTGGCTGTGGTCAAGGAGTTGGCGCGGTTTCGCGAAAGCTATTGCCAGACCAACAACGTCCCCCGCAGCCGGGTGATGAAGGACGATGCCCTGCTGGAACTGGCCTCGACCCGGCCCACCACGACCGAAGAACTGGGCCGCTCCCGCCTGCTGCTGCGTGAGGGGCGCAAGACCGAGATTGCCGACGGTATCCTGGCCGCCATCAAGGCCGGCATGGCCACCAAGCCCGAGGATTTGCCCAAACCCGACCTCACGCGCGAACAACTTCAGGTCAACCCTGCCTTGGCCGACCTCCTCCGTGTGCTCCTCAAGGCCAAATCCGAAAGCTTGGGCGTGGCCCCCAAACTCATCGCCTCCTCGGCCGATCTGGATGCCATTGCCGCCGGTGAACGCAACGTCGAAGCGCTGACCGGTTGGCGCGCCGAAGCCTTTGGCGATGACGCCCTGCGCCTGTGTCGGGGTGAGATTGCCCTGTCCGCCAAGGGCAATGAGGTGCGGGTGGTTCGTCTCTGACCATTACCGCCGTGAAGACAGCGCGTTCCCGGCACCCTGCACCACGATGCTGCGCACATCCTGCAAGGCGATATCGCTGATCGAGGTTGCCACCGTGATCTGCCGCGCAAAGGGTGTGCCGGCTGCAGCAGGCACCAGTGGCGGGATCACCCGGAATTCGTAAACCAACTGCCCCTTGTCATCCAGCGGCAGGGCGACCAACTCTGCCTGCCAGTACCCTTGCGTCGCAGGCACACCCGTTGCCCGCACAATCGCACCGCCGGGATAGGGCTCCACCTTCAGCAGTGTCACCTCGGCCACCAGCGGCCTTGGGTCCTCGGGCCGCTCATACAGCGCCAGCGCCGCCGGTTGCAGCCTAGGCTCCAGCCAGTTCAACGGGTTCAGACGCGACTCCTTGATCGTGGCACAGCCCGGCAGGGCGGCGGCCAGCAGCAGAGCAGCAAGGATCGGCATTGGTTTCACAGGCACACCCCCGGGGCTTCCCCCCGTGGCTAGCCCATGCCGCGCGATTTGAAAAGGCCAAGTCCCGCTTTGCCCCGCAACGGCACTGGACGATGCCGCCCCACCGCATTACCTCATGCCCGACAGGAGACCCCAATGGCCACCCAATCCTTCGAAGACCTTGCCGACACCTTTGAATTCCTGGACGACTGGGAAGACCGCTACCGTCATGTGATCGAACTTGGCCGCGCCATGCCCCCGTTGGACGACGCCTTCAAGGTTCCCGCGCTGAAGGTCCAAGGCTGCGCCTCCCAAGTCTGGCTCCGCCCCCTCGTCGAAAATGGCCGCTTCGATTTCCAGGGCGACAGCGACGCCATGATCGTCCGCGGCCTGATCGCCATCCTGCACCACCTCTATGGCGGCCTGTCGCTGGACGAAGTCCGCGCCGTCGACGCCCCGGCCGAACTGGCGCGCCTGGGGTTGAATGATCATTTGTCCTCACAACGCTCCAACGGCCTTAGGGCGATGGTAGAGCGGATCAGGCAGACGGCGGGATAGGGTGCGTGATCTCACGCGCGACCCTTTCAAACACATGGATAGCCCCAATCGCGCCTGACCCGCACATCCTCTTTGCAGGACGTGGGTCATCCCCCCGTAGGGGCCGTTGCCGGCAAAGGTGCGCTGAAGCGATGCCTGCGGCGCGCTGAAAAGCGGATATAAAGATACCAAGAGCTTGCAGCGGCGTTTGCGATCACTTCTTGTCTTGCCATTCCTTGTGCAACCCTGCTAGCCCAACTTTGATCTCATCAGACAAGTGTTTGATTTTACAGCGGAATGCCACATTGGCGCTCCGGTTTTGAATGCTTTTGTTTGTTGGGATCAGATCAAGCACACCCATAGGAATTTGAATGAGAATGAACGTGAAATCAAAAAGCGCACTTGGCCTCGCCACTGTTTCGACGATTGCCCTACTCGCAGGCATGGCCTGGGCGGCCGAGGGCGCGGGGATGCTGGACGCCAGCTTTGGCGCAGGCGAAGACGATGGCACGCCCGCAGGTGTGGTGTCCACCTCGCTTGGTGATGGCGATGACGTGGCCGAAGATCTGGTCGTTGGCGCCGATGGCACCGTTTCCGTCGTGGGCAACCGCTTTAACGGGCAAAGCAATGACATCGTGCTGCTGCGGTACACCACGGACGGTTCGTTCGATGCGACCTTCGGTGTGGGTGAGGATGACGGCACCCCGAACGGTGTGGTGAACATCTCGCTGGGCGAAGGCAACGATTTCGGCACGGCAGTGGCCGCGCAGGCCGACGGCAAACTGGTGGTTGCAGGCTACCATGAAGAGGGCACTTCGACCAACATGGTGGTGCTGCGCGTCAATACAGACGGAACGCTGGATCAGTCCTTTGGCACGGCAGATGACGGCACCCAGAACGGTATCGTCAACCTCTCGCTGGGCGATGGCAATGACATCGCACGCGATATCGCCGTGCAGGCCGATGGCAAGATCGTCATCGCCGGCAACAGCGTCACCGCCGATGGTTCGGCCAACATCATCGTCGCCCGCCTGAACGCCGATGGCAGCGTCGACGAAAGCTTTGGCCAGTCGGAAGACGGCACGCCCAATGGCTTTGTCGCAAGCTCGCTAGGCAATGGCGATGACACCGCGACGGCACTGGTGCTGCAGGCCGACTGCAAGATCGTCGTCGCAGGCAACCGCATTGCCGAAGACGGATCGTCCAACATGATCGTGGCCCGCTACGATGCGGCGGGCCTTCCTGACGCGACCTTCGGGGCATCGGGCGACGATGGCACCCCAGAAGGCTTCGTCAACATCTCGCTGGGCGATGGCAATGATGCGGCGCGCGATGTGGCCCTTCAGGCCGATGGCAAGGTCGTCATTGTCGGTGACAGCGTCACGGCGGATGGATCCAGCAACTTCGTTCTGGCCCGCCTGAATGCCGATGGCACCCCGGACGACAGCTTTGGTGTGGCCGAAGATGGCACGCCGAATGGGTTCGTCTCAACCTCGCTGGGCGAAGGCAATGATTTTGCAACCGGTCTGGCCGTTCAGACCGATGCCAAGCTGGTCGTGGCCGGATACCATCAGGAAGGCGGCAGCACCAATATCGCCGTTG
>CAMDHB010000119.1 GCA_945897655.1 Pseudorhodobacter antarcticus | reverse complement strand
CGAAACGACCTCCGGCACAGAAGGCTTCATCCACGCCACTGACCTGGTGGGCGGCTCGTCCGAAATGACCATCAAATTCATCCTGCGCGATTTCGAACGCGACGGCCTTGCCGCCAAAGGGGCCCTGCTGCAACAGGTCTGCGCCGCCGTCGCCGCCACCGAACCGCGCGCCACCATCACCTGCACCATCACCCCGCAATACCGCAACATGCGCTATTGGCTGGAACAGGACATGACGCCCGTCGACCTCGCCCGCACCGCCGCCCGCAGCCTTGGCATCGAACCCACCTCCGTCCCCATCCGCGGCGGCACCGACGGTTCCCGCCTGACCGAGATGGGCGTGCCCTGCCCCAACCTGTTCACCGGCATGCAGAACATCCACGGGCCCTTGGAATGGGTGTCGGTGCAGGACATGGGGGTCGCGACCCAACTTTGCCTCGCCATTTCCGCCGCCGCCGCCACCCCCTGATTGCCCATGCAAATCACCGAAGTCACCCTGGCTGAGATCGACCTGCTGTTGTCCGTGCCCCCGGGCCTGTTCGACAATGACATCTGTCCCGACCAATCCCGCGCCTTCCTGGCCGACCCTGCCAACATCCTGCTGCTGGCCCATGACGGCGCGCTTGCCGTCGGCATGGCCACCGCCACCATCCTGCGCCACCCTGACAAGGCTCCCTCGCTTTTCATCAACGAAGTGGGCACACTTGACAGCCACCTGCGCCAAGGCATCGCAACCGCCCTGATGCAGCACATGATCACGCTCGCCCGCACCCGTGCCTGTCAGGGCATCTGGCTTGGCACCGAACCCGACAACACCGCCGCCCTGGCGCTATATCGCAAGCTGGGCGGGCAAGAGGAAACCTTTGTGGGCTTTGGTTGGGACGACGCCCTGTGACGCGTCCCCTGTCGCCCTACCTCAAGCCCGGGTTTTATGACGACGCTCTGGCCAAGGGTCGCCACCGCGATATCGTCGGCGGCCGGTGGGATGAAACCGGCCGCGCCCAAATGGCCCTGCTGCGGGATCAGGGCCTGCAACCCCACCACCACCTTCTGGACATCGGCGCAGGCGCGCTGCGGCTGGGATGCAAGGCCGTGCCTTACCTCGACCCCGGCCACTATTGGGCCACCGACCAGTCCGGTGCCCTAATGGCCGCAGGCCATGCCCATGAACTGACCGAACCCACCCGCCTGAACCCCGACCACTTGATCGAGGATGCCGATTTCCAATTCCCCGGCATCCCCCCCACCATCACCCACGCCATCGCCTTTGCCGTCTTCACCCACCTGCCCCTTGTCCACCTCGCCCAGGCCCTACCCCAAATCCAGACCCGCTTTCCCGCCCTGCAATGCCTGCTTTTCACCGTCTTTCTGGCCCCCGCCACCCATACCGGCCCCCTGCGTCAACCGGACGGCGTCGTCACCCACCCCGACCGCGCACCCTATCACTTCACCGCTGACGCCGTCCTGCACCTGACCACCCAATCCGGCTTCACCGCCCACCTGTCCCAGACCCGCCTGCCCCGTGGCCAAATCCTTTGCATCGCGACCCCGTCAGGCGCATGATCGGCCCAAACCACAGGGGAACCCGAATGCGCCTGACCCTTGCCATGATGCTGATGGCCTTGCCTGTTCAGGCCGAAACCCTGTCGCAGGAAATCGCCGGCACCGGCCTTGCCGCCACCGAAACCCGCCTGGCCGCCCTGCCCACCCGCACCGATGCCGAAACCTTTACCCTTGGCGGCGTCCAGTTCCTCCGCGCCATCGAAGGCACCTTTCAGGACCGCTACGCCATGGGCCTGACCGACCGTACCGGCATGCTGCCCCTTCTGCGCCTGCCCCTTCCTGACAACCCGACGCCAACCCCCTTCACACCCCCAGCCATCACCGCCCTCTTTGCCAAAGCCGCAACCAACCTTGCCGCCGCCAAAACCACCCTCGCCGCCATCCCAGCCACCTCCGACTTCGCCGTCGAAATCGCCCTCGATGACCTCTGGTTCGACATCGACCGCACCGGCACCCGCTCCCCGGGCGAGGGGATCGCTGACCTCGTCGCCACCTTGCAACCCACCACCATCCGCTTTGACGTGGCCGACGCCGCCTGGACCGCCGCCTATGCCGACCTGCTAGGCGCAATCTGCGCCATGGTTCAGGCCTATGACCCAACCGCCCCCATCGCCCGCGTCCTGCAAGCCCGCACCGCAATGGAACAATTCGGGCCCCTGACGCCAGACCCGATCCTTGGCAGCGCCATGCCGCTGGACGCTGTGGACCTTGTCGCAATGGTTCTGGACACCCTGAACCAAACCCCCGACGCCGCCCAGATGGCCCGCGCCAAGCAGCACCTGCGCGACATGGTCGCCCTCAACCGCGAATTCTGGACCCGTGTGGCGGCCGAGACGGACAATACTCGCGAATGGCTGCCAAACGACGCCCAACACTCCGCCCTTGGCCTGCCCGTCCCCCCCGGCACGGGCACCGCCTGGCTTGCCGTGCTGGATGATCTGGACGCCCTACTGACCGGCCAGAAACTGGTCCCCTATTGGCGCGTCAGCGGCTCCGGCGGGGTGGACATCAGCGCCATGTTCGACGACCCCCGCCCGATTGAACTGATCGGCTGGGTCCAGGGCTGGGCCGCCCTGCCCTATCTGAAACAGGGCCCCTTGGTCAGTACGGACAGCCTGAACGCCTTTGATACCCTCATGTCCGGGCAGACCATGCTCTTTGCGCTGTACCTGAACTGACCGCAGCCTTTCCAAATTGTTACCTGTGATCACAAGAAAAAATTCTGTGATCACAAATGTCGCTTTTCCCCGCACCCCCGCCAGATGGCGTTATGAACCTGCCTGTTTCCGTGTCATGACCGCGCCAAATTCAGCCGCAATCCATCAGCAGGGCGATCCATGAACATCCACGAATATCAGGCCAAGGCCCTTTTGCGCAGCTACGGCGTGCCCGTGTCTGACGGCCGCCCCGTGACCAAGGCGGAAGAGGCGAAAACCGCCGCAGGCGAACTTGATGGCCCGCTCTGGGTGGTCAAGGCGCAAATCCACGCCGGTGGCCGTGGCAAGGGCAAGTTCATTGAGCCTGAGGCCGGTGAAAAAGGCGGTGTCCGTCTGGCCCGCTCCGTGGGTGAAGCTGCCGAATTTGCCCGCCAAATGCTTGGCCGCACCCTCGTAACCGTCCAAACCGGCCCCGCCGGCAAACAGGTCAACCGCATCTACATCGAAGACGGCAGCGACATCGACCGCGAGTTCTACCTCGCCCTCCTGATCGACCGCGCCACCTCGCGCATTTCCTTCGTGGTGTCCACCGAAGGCGGCATGTCCATCGAAGACGTCGCCCATGACACCCCCGAAAAGATCCTGACCTTCGACGTCGACCCCGCCACCGGCCTGAGTGATTTCCACGGCCGCCGCGTCGCCTTTGCCCTTGGCCTGACCGGCAATCAGGTCAAGCAGTGCGTGGCCATCATCAAGAACCTCTACCGCATGTTCACCGAAAAAGACATGGAGATGCTGGAGATCAACCCCTTCTGTGTGTTGAAAGACGGCTCCCTGAAACTCCTCGACGCCAAAATGTCCTTTGACGGCAACGCGATGTACCGCCACCCCGACATCGCCGCCCTGCGCGATGAGTCTGAGGAAGACCCCAAGGAACTCGCCGCCTCCAAGTTCGACCTGAACTATATCGCCCTTGATGGTGAAATCGGTTGCATGGTCAACGGCGCAGGCCTCGCGATGGCCACGATGGACATCATCAAACTCTACGGCGCCGAACCCGCCAACTTCCTTGACGTCGGCGGCGGCGCCACCAAGGAAAAGGTGACCGAAGCCTTCAAGATCATCACCTCCGACCCCAACGTCAAAGGCATCCTCGTCAACATCTTCGGCGGCATCATGCGCTGCGACATCATCGCCGAAGGCGTGATTGCGGCCGTGAAAGAGGTCGGCCTCAAGGTCCCCCTCGTCGTGCGTCTGGAAGGCACCAACGTCGAACTTGGCAAAGACATCATCCGCAACTCCGGCCTGAACGTCATCGCCGCCGATAACCTGAGTGATGCGGCGCAGAAGATCGTGAAGGCGGTACGTGGATGAACACGGTGGTTCGAATTGCGGTCTTGGTCCTTTCAGTCTTTTGGCTGGCCAACGATGCAATTGCGGAATCTCGGCTTGTCACGCCGCAGGTTGTTGCAGTGACAAGGATTGCCATGGAGGCGTGTATTGACAAGCTGGTTACAGGTCAGCCCTTGGCGGGTCTTGAAGCAAGCGGCTTCTCTCCAAGACGCAATGGCTACAAGGCAAACATAGACAATCCCCTAATCTTTGCCGGAGACTCAACGGTAAGGGTGGTGCTTGAAAGAAATGGCGAATGCGTCGTGGAAACGGATCCGGTCGTGTTGGCCGAAGTTGGAACCATTCAATCGCTTCTGAAAGAAACGCTTGCCTCTCGTGGTGTCAACTTGAACGTCCGGTTCCTTCATTCGATGGGTGAAGCCAAGACAAAGGTTGTGTTCAAGTGACCGGGACCGTGGTCGAGACTGTCTTAGGGTGGGTTTCAACCCACCACCCCCTCAACCCCAAAGTGACCCCAATGCCCGCAACCCTCCCTTCACGCCGCCACGTCCTGATGCTCGGGCATCGGCATCGGCTTGATATCGGCCAGGGCGCGCTGCAATTCCGGGTCCAGATGGGCGACCGAGGCGTCATAGCTCATCCGCAGGTTCATCCAGAAGTCCGTGTCGGTGCCCAGATAGCGCCCCAAGCGTACGGCGGTATCCGTGGTCAACGCGGTCTTTTCCTGCATCAACCGTTCAATCCGGGTGCGCGGCACCCCAATCGCGCGGGCAACCTTGCCAGCCGAAAGGCCAAGCGGCTCCATGAACTCGGTTCGCAGGATTTCACCGGGATGAATCGGTGGGTTGGTGATCAGCATGGCACAAGCCCCCTAATGATAGTCCACAATCTCGACCTCAAACGCATCGCTGCCCTTCCAGACAAAGCAGATGCGCCACTGCGCATTGATGCGGATGGAATGCTGCCCCTTCCTGTCACCGGACAGTGCCTCCAGATGGTTCGAGGGCGGGCTGCGCAAGGCCGCCAAACTTCCCGCCGCATCCAGCATCAACAGTTTCTTGATCGTCCCACGCAGCAAATCCGGCGGAAAACCCTTCGGGGTGCCTCCGCCCAGAATAAGCTCAATCCGCTTGTCGCGTTTCGTGACAATCATTCCACTTATGTATCACGTCATGATACATCCGTCAACCAACGCCGTATCACCGCGTGATACAGGGACCCCCCACATGCCGATGATTTCGCACAAATACAAGATTGCGTACTTTCCGGTGCCCAAGGTCGCCTGCACATCGCTGAAACACGCGATGTACGCCCTTGAAAACGGCATCGAATACGCGCCCTCCAACCATGGCGGCAGGAAGATCCAACCGAATTTCCCGACACAGGATTTCGCCACCGTCAACCTCGCCGCCCTTGACGGATACTGGAAAATCGCCGTCGTGCGGGATCCGGTCAGCCGGGTGATCTCCGCCTATGCCACCAAGATCGAAAAGTGGAGCAATCGCCTGGCCAAACGGAAGCCAGACAGCACGCCGCAAGACGGCACCCCCGTCGGTACGCCGCCCACGCTCATCGAATTCTGCACGCGACTGCCGCACTACCGCGCGCAATTCGGGCCCATACGGCATCACACTGACAGCTTTGCCACCTTCCTTGGCCCCGATCTGGGCTTTTTTGACCGCGTCTACCGCATGGAAGAACTGGACATCCTTTGCGCCGACATCACCGCGCGCACCGGACAGCCGTTTGTTCTGCCGCACTCCAACCCCTCAAAACCCGTTGATCGCACCATGAACGACGAGGCCACAGCCGCGCTGCTTGCTTATTGCGCGCCCGACTATCAGTACCTTTGCAACCATTACAGCGCCCCGGCACCCTGATCGCGAAACGAACCGACTGCCCGGAGAAAGATCACCCATGTCCGTCCTCGTCAACAAATCCACCCGCGTCATCTGCCAGGGCTTCACCGGCTCGCAGGGCACGTTCCACTCGGAACAGGCCATCGCTTACGGCACCCAAATGGTTGGCGGCGTGACGCCCGGCAAGGGCGGCACCAGCCACCTGAACCTGCCGGTGTTCGATTCTGTCCATGACGCCCGCAAGGCGACCCAAGCCAACGCATCGGTCATCTACGTCCCCCCACCTTTCGCCGCTGACAGCATTCTTGAGGCGATCGACGCCGAGATGGAACTGATCGTCTGCATCACCGAAGGCATCCCGGTCCTCGACATGATGAAGGTCAAGCGCGCCCTGCAAAACTCCAACTCCCGCCTGATCGGCCCCAACTGCCCCGGCGTCATGACCCCCGGCGAATGCAAGATCGGCATCATGCCCGGCTCCATCTTCTCACGCGGGTCAGTCGGCGTCGTCTCCCGCTCGGGCACCCTGACCTATGAGGCGGTCAAGCAGACCACCGACGTGGGCCTTGGCCAATCCAGCGCCGTCGGCATCGGCGGCGACCCGATCAAGGGCAGCGAACACATCGACATCCTGGAAATGTTCCTGGCTGACCCCGAAACCCAATCCATCATCATGATCGGCGAAATCGGCGGTGCTGCCGAGGAGGATGCCGCCAAGTTCCTGGCCGATGAACGCCGCAAGGGCCGCTGGAAACCCACCGCAGGCTTCATCGCCGGCCGCACCGCCCCCACCGGCCGCCGCATGGGCCACGCCGGTGCCATCGTGTCCGGCGGCAAAGGCGACGCTGACAGCAAGATCGAGGCGATGAAATCCGCCGGCATCATCGTGGCCGACAGCCCCGCAACTTTGGGTGAGGCAGTTTTGAAGGCGATCAAGGGGTAGACTGTGACATTCACCGCCTCTGTACGAACCTGCATGGCGAAATACATCGTGTTCTCGGGCCGCGCCTCACGGCCCGAGTTCTGGAAGTTTGTCTTGTTTGCAGTCTTGCTGATGGTGGTAGCCGGGGTCCTTAACGTGCTGGTGTACGGTCCGATTGTTACGTCGCACGTCACGGAATATACGTCGGCACTCACCGGCGAAAAGACAATCACCAAGACAATTAAATCAACCTATGGACCAGGCCTGTTTCAAAACATCGTTGGCTTGCTCTTGGTGTTACCCCTGTTCGCTGCAGCGTGGCGACGCATGCGGGATGCCGGAAACCCGGGAGTTATCCTTTTGGTGCCTGTCGCCATTTACCTGACATTGAGCTTGGTAGTTCAGTTTGGCCCGACACAAACAATAGACCTGCCAGATTTCGCGTCCACCGCTGGCAGCGACCTGCCCTCGACAATCACGGTCCCAGACCCATCTTTATGGCTCTTGGTCCCCAGCTTTATCGCCATCTCGGTCGGTTCAATCTATTCCCTGATTGGGCTTTGCATGAGCTCAGCGCCTTCATCCAGCCACCCCTGCCCCAACCCCTCAGAGGCAAACCCATGACCGAACAGACCCCCAACGCCGCCTTCCACGCCTCGTCCTTCCTGCAGGGCACCAATGCCGATTATGTCGACCAGATGGCCGCGCGCCATGCCAATGATCCGGCCTCGGTCGATGCACAATGGGCCGAGTTTTTCCGCCTGCTTGGCGATAGCGGGCTAGAGGCCAAACGCGCCGCAGCCGGCCCGTCCTGGGCGCGCAGCGACTGGCCGCCGCAGCCCAATGATGACCTGACCGCCGCCCTGACCGGCGAATGGCCGGTCGAGGCCAAGGCCACCGGCAAGAAACTGGCCGAAAAGGCCGCCGAAAAGGGCGTCAGCCTCAGCGACGCCCAGGTCAAGCGCGCCGTCCTTGATTCCGTCCGCGCCATCATGATCATCCGCGCCTACCGCATCCGGGGCCACCTCGCCGCCGATCTGGACCCGCTTGGCATGACCGAACGCGGCAGCCACCCCGAACTTGACCCCGCCTCCTATGGCTTCACCGAAGCCGACATGGACCGCCCGATCTTCATCGACATGGTTCTGGGTCTGGCAATGGCCACCATGCGCCAGATCATCGAGATCGTGAAACGCACCTATTGCGGCACCTTTGCCCTGCAATACATGCACATCTCCGACCCCGAACAGGCAAGCTGGCTGAAAGAGCGGATCGAAGGTTACGGCAAAGAGATTGCCTTCACCCGCGAAGGCCGCCGCGCCATCCTGAACAAGCTGGTCGAGGCTGAGGGGTATGAGAAGTTCCTGCAAGTCAAATACACCGGCACCAAACGCTTTGGCCTTGATGGCGGCGAAAGCCTGATCCCCGCGATGGAACAGATCATCAAACGCGGCGGCAATCTGGGCGTGAAAGAGGTTGCCATCGGCATGCCCCACCGGGGCCGCCTGTCCGTTCTGGCCAATGTGATGATGAAACCCTACCGCGCCATCTTCAACGAATTCCAGGGCGGCTCCTTCAAACCCGAAGACGTTGACGGTTCCGGCGATGTGAAATACCACCTCGGCGCCTCCTCCGACCGCACCTTTGACGGCAACACCGTCCACCTCTCCCTCACCGCCAACCCCTCGCATCTCGAGGCCGTGAACCCCGTCGTCCTCGGTAAAGTTCGCGCCAAGCAAGACCAGTACGGCGACCAGCCCGATGAACGCAAATCCGTCCTGCCCATCCTCCTGCACGGCGACGCCGCCTTTGCAGGTCAGGGCGTTGTGGCCGAATGCTTTGGCCTCTCGGGCCTCAAGGGTCACCGCACCGGCGGCACCATCCACATCATCGTCAACAACCAGATCGGCTTCACCACCGCCCCCTCCTACTCCCGCTCCTCCCCCTATCCCACCGACATCGCCCTCATGGTCGAAGCGCCGATCTTCCACGTCAACGGCGACGATCCCGAGGCTGTGGTGCATGCCGCCAAAGTCGCCACCGAATTCCGCCAGAAGTTCCACAAAGACGTGGTGATCGACATCTTCTGCTACCGCCGCTTTGGCCATAACGAGGGCGACGAGCCCATGTTCACCAATCCGGCCATGTACACCCGCATTCGCAAGCAAAAGACCACCTTGCAGCTTTACGCCGAGCGTCTGGTCAAAGACGGTCTGATGCCCGAAGGCGAGAT
>CAMDHB010000118.1 GCA_945897655.1 Pseudorhodobacter antarcticus | reverse complement strand
CTGCAGGATTGTTGCGCAACCGTGTGAGCCAGCTTTTGGCGGCATAGCGGCGGGCGACATCAGGCTCATTGGTCGTGCTCATGACACCTCCCGCCGTGAAACGATGTTGTTCAGAACCACGGCCAGGATGATGACCGCGCCCAGGATACCCTTGAAGATGGTCTCGGGCGCGTTCAGCAGCACCAGCACGTTGTCCACACAGTCAATCATCGCGGCCCCCAGAATGATGCCGATGATCGTGCCCCGCCCGCCGTACAGGCTGACGCCCCCCACCACCGCCGCTGCGATGGCCTTCAACTCCAACCCGCTGATGGTGGCATAAGACGGCTCAATCTCCGTGATCCGCGTCGCCTGCAACAGCCCGGCAAACCCCGCCGTCAGGGCGCAGATCACAAAAGCCACCAGCTTGGTCCGCCGCACGTTGACGCCAATGCTGACGGCCGCATTCTGGTTGCCACCTGCCGTATAGATATGGTTGCCCAAACGGTGCCGGTTCAGGATCAGGTACGCCACCACCGCCACCAGCGCCAACCAGAACAGTTGCGCATAGATCGGCCCCGCGACCTGCCCCGTCATGACCGTCTTGAACCCCTCGGGCGAGACGAAGAGCAAACTATCCGGCAAATCCGTTTCGGGGTTGACGGACACGAACCGCACCGCCCCGCGCAGAAAGAACATCATCCCGATGGTGGCAATGAACGACGGTATGCCCAGCCAGCAGGTGATCCACCCATTCACCAGCCCGATCATCACCGCCACGCACAACCCGATCAGCAGCGCCACCGCCAAGGGCAGCGCCCAGTCCCCCGCCGTGATGGCGATCACAAAGGCCACCAGCGTGAACGTCCCGGCGACCGAGATGTCGAACTCCCCGGCGATCATCAAAATGCCCACGCCAATCGCCGCAATCGCCGTGATCGGGATCTGCTGCGACAGAACCGACAGGTTGCCCGCCGTGAAAAACTTGAAATCCCCGCCCGTCAGAACCGTCCACAGCACCAGAATGCCCATGAACCCGATCGACACTGCGACGATGCTGACAGCCTGAAAGGCCTTGAACCTGGCCCATAGCCCAGACTGATCCCGATAGCGCCGGCCTGCGCGGTCCGCGTTCGTCTCCACCCCATCACCCCCAGCTAAGTCAACCTCAGGGCAGTCTGGCGCGGATCACTCCGCGCCAGACCGGATCAGCTTAGCGGTAGGTGCCGCCCCACTTCAGCGCGAGGTCGCCATTCGACGCCTCGATCAGGTTGTTGCCGGTGTCAAAGTCCACAGCCTTCAGGCCGTAACGCTTTTCATAGGCGGCAAACATGACCGGCAAGTACCCCTGCCAGAAGGGCTGCTGGTCCATCGTGCCGACCGTGATGCCAGCCATGATGTTTTCCATGATCTTGGGGTTGGTGTCGAACCCGCCGTTCGGCAGCCCGTCACGCCCGGCTTCGATGGCCGCATCCGGGATGTTGGTGGTGGGCGTGGTGCCCAGACCGATGGCGCAGGTGATCTTGGGGTTGGCAATCAGGGCCTGGCTGATGATGGTCAGCGCTTCGGCATCAACCGTACCCGTCCCGATGATTTCCGAGGTGACACCCGCCGGTTCCAGCGCCGATTGCACGCCTTGCGCCCGCTCGATCGCATAGGTCAGTTCCGGGAATTCCACCGGCAGAAGGCAATGGTCGCCCGCCTTCAGACCATAGTGGTCAATCATCTTCTGGCCGATGATCGCGCCCGATGCGATGAAGTTCTGCCCAACGAACGAATCGCGCGCGTTGCCGGCCGAACCCATCGGGTCGTCGATGTTCTGCACGATCACGATCAGCCCGGCATCCTTGGCCTTCTGGACCGCTTCGTCCAAGGCGTCCGGAACCGTGATGGTGGGGATGACCGCGTCTTGGCCCTCGGCAATGGCCGTCTCGATCAGGTTGGCGGCACGGGCGGCGTCGCCATCGGCGTTCACATAGGTCAGTTCAACGTTGAACAGCCGTGCCGCCTCTTCCGCGCCAAATTGCATGGGCTGAAAGAAGGTTGCGCCCGAACAGCAGTGTTGGATGAAGGTAACTTTAACAGTCTCAAGCTCTTGGGCCACCACGGGTGAGCCCGATATTGCCGCGACAACGCTGGCTGATGACAGCGCTGCCTTAAACATATTCCGTCTTCTCATTCCAAGATCCTCCCAGATCGTTCTCCCCGAGACACGGCAAGCCTTTGTATTCTGTTCTCCCTGAAACCCACCGGTCACAGGTTAAGCTAGACATGTCAGACAAATGTTTGTCAAATGTTTTGCATTCAGGGTTTGGAGAATCGCGAAACCACTCAAAGCAGCAAGGAGCGTGTCGATGGCTTTACGGGAATATGACCTGCTGGGACCCAGCGCGAAGCGGGCCGTCGATATCGGTCTGGCCGCCGCCGAATGGTACCACACCGACATTTCGCGGGCCGAGATGAAGGACCTTATGCGCCGCAGCGACGGCCCTGCCCTGCGCGATACCTTCATCTATTACGGATCGATGATCGTTCTGGCGGGCATCGGCATCGCCCTTTGGCCCAGCTGGTGGTCGGCCCCGTTCTGGCTGGTGTATGGCGTTCTTTATGCCTCGGGCGCGGACAGCCGCTGGCACGAAGGCGGCCACGGCACCGCGTTCAAGACGCCCTGGATGAACAGCGTAATCTATCACGTCGCCTGCTTCAGCCTGCTGCGCAATCCGGTCCTGTGGCGCTGGTCGCATGCCCGCCACCACACCGACACCATCATCGTAGGCCTTGACCCCGAGATTATCACCATGCGCCCACCCCATATCTTCAAGGTAGTGCTGCTGTTCTTTGGGTGGGATTCGGTCCAGTCAGTAACCAAGATGTTCCGCTATGCCTTTGGCAGCCTGACCCCGCAGGAAAAAAGCTTTGTGCCCGAAAGCGAATGGTCCAAAGCCGCGCTGATTGCCCGGATCTGGCTGGTGATCTATGCCGCCACGATCATTGCGGCGCTGGCAATGGGCTCCATCCTGCCCCTGATGGTGATTGGCGGGCCAGTGTTCTATGGCTCGTGGCATTACATCGTGACCGGGCTGTTGCAGCACACCGGCATGGCCGACAACGTGATCGACCACCGCCTGAACACCCGCACGGTTTATCTGAACCCGTTCAGCCGGTTTGTTTACTGGAACATGAATTACCACGTCGAACACCACATGTTCCCGATGGTGCCCTATCACGCCCTGCCCCGGTTACACGCCCGCATCAAGGCCGACATGCCCGCCCCCAACACCTCGATCGCGGATGGATTGTCCGAGGTGTTTATGGCCCTGCGCCGTCAGTTGACCGATCCGGAATACCGGATCAAGAAAGAACTGCCCCCCACCGCCAAACCATACCGTCTGGATTTCCATGCCGAGGCGCTGGGTTTGCCCCCCGGCACGCAGTGGTAGAACGCTTCGCCCCATCCCATCCCGTGGCGCTGCGGGATGGGAATCGTGGTTAACAGATTCTGAACGAAAAAAGTCAACCCATTGAAAATGTTTACTTTCCCAAAGTGTCCACATGTGGACACCCCCGAATCCCCTTTTCACGCGGCCCAAAAATCCGCTTTTCTTTCCCTTTTTCTTGCCTATAGTCGCCGCCATGACCAAGGACGCGATCATCCTCAGCATCCCCACCGGCCCCGGCCGTTCGGATATGCTTGCCCTTGGCCTGCTTCTTCTTAGCCGCTTCTGAGCGTGCCCCAAGGGTGCGACCGCTCGGAAGTGATCAGCACCCAGACCAGCTAAGAAACACACCCCAAGGATAGTTGTTATGACCGCTCAAGCCCGCGTCCTGATATTCGACACCACCCTGCGCGACGGCGAACAATCGCCCGGTGCGACGATGACCCATACCGAGAAGATGGAGATCGCGACCCTTCTGGATGAGATGGGCGTCGACATCATCGAAGCCGGCTTCCCCATCGCCAGTGAAGGCGATTTCGCCGCCGTGTCCGAAGTGGCCAAATTGGCCCAGACCTCCACGATCTGCGGCCTCGCCCGCGCCAACTTCAAGGACATCGACCGTTGCTGGGACGCGGTTCGCCACGCGAAATCCCCCCGCATCCACACCTTCATCGGCACCTCGCCGCTGCACCGCGCCATCCCCAATCTGGACATGGACCAGATGGCCGAACGCATCCACCAGACCGTGACCCACGCCCGCAACCTGTGCGACAACGTCCAGTGGTCGCCGATGGACGCCACCCGAACCGAACACGACTACCTCTGCCGCGTGGTAGAAATCGCCATCAAGGCCGGTGCGACCACCATCAACATTCCCGACACGGTCGGCTACACCGCCCCCCGCGAAAGTTCTGCCTTGATCAAGATGCTGCTGGAGCGGGTTCCGGGGGCAGATACGATCATCTTCGCCACCCACTGCCACAACGACCTTGGCATGGCCACCGCCAACGCCCTGGCGGCGGTTGAGGCTGGCGCGCGCCAGATCGAATGCACCATCAACGGTCTGGGTGAGCGGGCCGGGAATACCGCGCTGGAAGAGGTCGTGATGGCCATGAAGGTCCGCAACGACATCCTGCCCTATCAGACCCGCATCGACACCACCAAGATCATGAACCTGTCCCGCAAGGTCAGTTCCGTGTCCGGTTTTGCCGTCCAATTCAACAAGGCCATCGTCGGCAAGAACGCCTTTGCCCACGAGTCGGGCATCCATCAGGACGGCATGCTGAAGAACGCCGAGACGTTCGAGATCATGCGCCCGCAGGACATTGGTCTGGCTGACACCAGCCTTGTGATGGGCAAGCATTCGGGCCGTGCGGCCCTTCGGTCAAAGCTGAAGGATCTGGGTTTCGAACTGGCCGACAATCAGTTGAACGACGTCTTTGTCCGCTTCAAGGCCCTCGCCGACCGCAAGAAAGAGGTGTTCGACGACGACCTGATCGCCCTGGTTCAGGACGAGGAACGGCAAGAGGCGCAAGACACCCTGCAGGTCAAACGCCTGCGCGTGGTCTGCGGCACCGATGGCCCGCAGGAGGCGGAACTAACGCTGAACATCGAAGGCGTTGACCATTCCATTGACGCCACCGGTGACGGCCCGGTTGATGCGGCCTTCAACGCGGTCAAGATGCTGTACCCCCACCGCGCCAACCTGCAACTCTATCAGGTCAGCGCCGTGACCGAGGGCACCGATGCCCAGGCCACCGTTTCGGTGCGGATCGAGGAGGATGGCCGCATCGCAACCGGCTCCAGCGCCGATACGGACACCATCGTGGCATCGGTCAAGGCCTATGTGAACGCCCTGAACCGGCTGGTGCAACGGCGGCAGAAATCGGCGCCAGACTCGGACGTGAAGACCGTCAGCTACAAGACCTGACCCTCAGGCCCCGTCCTCCGGTTCCGGGGTGGCGGGGTCGTATGCCAGAATGTCGGCGGGCTGGCAGTCCAGCGCCCGGCACAGCGCGTCCAACGTCGAAAACCGCACAGCCCGGGCCTTGCCGGTCTTAAGGATCGACAGGTTCTGGATCGAGATGCCCACCACCTCGGCCAACTCACCCAGCCGCATCTTGCGGCGGGCCAGCATCACGTCAAGATTGACCCGGATCATCCCGCCCCCCTAAATCGTCAAGGCCGCATCTTGTTGCAGACGCACGGCCTGCCGCATCGCATAGGCCATCGCCACCAGCAACAACCCCACGGCCAGCACCGGCAGGTCAAGCGCGACACTGGCTTGATACACCGCCACATCGCCGCCCACATACAGCGCCCAAGCCGTCAGATTGCCAAGGATCAGATCCAGCACCGGGAATAGCGCGATGATAGCCCCGATCCGTTTCAACGTGCGGATCATCCCGTCCACAAAGATCCGCCCCATGGCACAGCGACGAATGACCGAGTGGGCCAGGCCCAGCACCAAGGCATAGGCCGCCATCTCCACCGCAAAACCGCCCCAAAAGGCCCAGCCTGCCAAAGGCCCCAGGGTGGCGACATTGGGCAGCGCTGCAATGCAATCGGCCTGGTCGGGCAACTGCGCCGCCAGTTGCGCCGGGGCAGCCAGGATGCCCTGAACAATGGTCCAGACCAGCACCGGAAAGCCCAGCCAGATCAGCCAGAACCCACGGTCCAGCCATGTGAAGACGGTCTCTGCCTTTGGGTCGCGCATGGGGGAATCTCGCTTATCGGCCAAAATTGATTGTTTATCGTGAAATCATACATTGATTTTCATGATAAACGTGATATTTGCTACGCTTATCATGATGCGGCCAGCAATCAAGCCCCGCCGCGCCAGGACGGAGACTTTGAATGATCACCTTTGACCCCCAAACCCTTAGCCAACCCGCCACCCAGATTGCCGATGCGGTGCGCGGCGACGTTTCGGCGGCGGCCGTCGTGGCACAGGTCACACGTGGCGGGCTGACCGTGCAGATCGGGTCGGGCGTGGCTGACCTTGACCGCGACCGCCCCGCCCCGGCCCAAGGGGCTTACGAGATCGGCAGCCAGACCAAGATGATGACTTCGGTCATGATCCTGCAACTGGTCGAGGACGGGTTGATCGACCTTGACGCCAGGGCCGCCGACTATCTGCCGCCCGAGGTAACCCAAGGCATCGCCAATGCCGATCAGGCCACGGTGCGGCAACTCTTGAACATGACAGCAGGCATCGGCAACTACACCGAGGCCGTGAACGCCGAAGGCGTGCCCTTGTTCGTCGAGGCGCTGCTGCAGCACCCCGATCAGGTCTTTGGCCCCGAACAGGCGCTTGCCATTGCGCGCGACATGGACCCCACCGGCGAGCCGGGCGAAAGCTATTATTACTCCAACACCAACTACCTCCTGCTGGGCCAGATGTTCGAGGGCCTGACAGGCCAGGGGTTTTATGAGGCGCTGAAACAGCGGGTGCTGGATCCGGCAGGCATGGAACATTCGGTGCGCCAGCTTACCACCGGGGACGAACGGCTGCACAGCTATGCCACCCTGCCCGATGGCACGGAAATCGATGTGACCCGCGCCCTTTGGGAAATGCAGGGCGAGGCGGGGGTGGTGTCGACCAACGGCGACATGACCCGTTTTCTGCAGGCCCTGCTGGTGGACAAGACCCTGCTTGGCGAGGATGCCCTGTCGCAGATGACTGACTTTTTCACGACCGATGTCGGGCCGGGATATCATGCCGATTTCGGCCTTGGTCTGGTGCGGATCGTGCTGGACGATGGCCCCACCTTCATAGGCTTTAGCGGCGGCACCCTCGGCACCGGTTCCAGCACGTATCTTGACCTTGCCACTGGGGCGATCGTGTCCGTTGCGGGCACCAATGCCGATGTGGATACGGTCGGCGCGGCCTTGGACGTGTGGCAGGCAAGCCAGGGCGGCCCGTGGGAAAGGCCCATCACCTCAGGCGCGGTCGAGGTGGCATCGGGCTCGGCACGGGAGATGAAGCTGGACGCGGTCGAGGGGGGTATGACCCTGTCCGCTCTGGGGGCCACGCTGACCGTGGCGCGCGACATGCGGACGGTGACGACGCAGAATGTGCACTTTGCCGATGGATCCGTGCTGTTGGTGGGTGATCTGTCCAAGGGCACTTCGGGCGACGATCTGGCCAACCGGATCAGCGTGGCGCGCGATGCTGCTGCGGCCATGGGTCAGGACAATCACCTGATGGGTCTGGGCGGCAATGACGCACTGCGCGGCGGCGATGGGGCGGATTGGTTGCAAGGCGGTAAGGGCCGCGACGTACTGCGCGGCGGCGCGGGGGATGATCTGCTGCAAGGGGGGGCGGGGGCAGACATCTTTGTCTTTCGCGCCATGGATGCGGGCCACGACATTTTACGCGATTTCCGGGTGGGCCAGGACCGGCTCGACCTGACCGACCGTGGCCCCGTCACACTCAGCGTGTGCAACGGCAACACGATCTTGACCGATGGCGACCTGACGCTGGTCTTGCAAGGCGTCAGCGAAGCCGACCTTGCGGCGCTGGTTTTCTGACCGCGTTCCGACGAATTCCCGCCTAACCCGCCGTATGCCCTTTCTCTTGGCCAGAACGGTCCTTATATGAACACGCCCGCCTCGGTCACGAGTCGCGGGCGTGACGTCTTTTGCATGCAAGGATCCTGACCGGATGTCTATCCTCTCCAGCCTATTCTCGTCGGACATGGCCATCGACCTTGGGACGGCGAACACGCTGGTCTATGTGCGCGGCAAGGGGATCGTGCTGAACGAACCCTCGGTCGTGGCCTATCATGTCAAGGACGGCAAGAAGCAGGTTCTGGCCGTGGGCGAGGATGCCAAGCTGATGCTGGGCCGCACCCCCGGCAGCATTGAGGCGATCCGCCCGATGCGCGACGGCGTCATCGCCGACTTCGACACGGCGGAGGAGATGATCAAGCATTTCATCCGCAAGGTCCACAAACGCTCGACCTTTTCCAAGCCCAAGATCATCGTCTGCGTGCCCTATGGCGCGACCCCGGTTGAAAAGCGTGCGATCCGTCAGTCTGTGCTGTCGGCAGGTGCCCGCCGCGCCGGGTTGATTTCGGAACCCATCGCGGCGGCCATCGGCGCGGGCATGCCCATCACCGACCCCACCGGCAACATGGTCGTCGACATCGGCGGCGGCACGACCGAAGTCGCGGTCCTGTCATTGGGCGACATCGTCTATGCCCGCTCGGTCCGCGTCGGCGGTGACCGCATGGACGAGGCGATCATCAGCTATCTGCGCCGTCACCAGAACCTGCTGATCGGCGAATCGACGGCCGAGCGGATCAAGACCACCATCGGCACCGCCCGGATGCCCGACGACGGGCGCGGCACATCCATCACCATTCGCGGCCGTGACTTGCTGAACGGCGTGCCCAAGGAAACCGAAATCAACCAGGCCCAAGTGGCCGAGGCGCTGTCTGAACCCGTTCAGCAAATCTGCGACGCTGTGATGCAGGCGCTGGAAACCACGCCGCCCGATCTGGCCGCCGACATCGTTGACCGGGGCGTCATGCTGACCGGCGGCGGCGCGTTGTTGGGTGATCTGGACCTGTCCTTGCGCGAACAGACGGGCCTGTCGATCAGCGTCGCCAACGAACCTTTGAACTGCGTGGCTCTGGGCACGGGCAAGGCGTTGGAGTATGAAAAGCAACTGCGGCATGTGATCGATTACGACAGCT
>CAMDHB010000117.1 GCA_945897655.1 Pseudorhodobacter antarcticus | reverse complement strand
AGGTCCAGGATCAGAATATCAATTGCGCTAATGTCACCCCTGCGCCAGAGGGCCTCTGCGCTGTCGCAGGCCTCGACGTCATGGCCATTTTCGGCGAGCACGTCGACCAGCGACTCGCGGAGCGCCCGGTTATCCTCGACAATGATGATTTTCAGCATGGCATCCAGACTCTGAAGCGGACGTAACCCGGAGTTGGTTCATAGGCGATATTGCCTCCCAAACCTGCCAATAGGCCGCGCACGATGTACAGACCAAGCCCGGAACCGATTTTGGCATTGGCAAGCTGGTTTCGATAGTACTTTTGAAAGGCCATCACGGGATCAGGATGACCATATTCGCCCTCCTCATTCTCGATGAGCACGCAAAAGCCATCGGGAGGCGCTTCGGGGCTCTCAGCCAGCGTCACGATGACGGCAGATCCGGGGGGAGAGTATTTCAGGGCGTTGTCAATCAGATTGCTGAACACGACCCCCAGCAGAACCGGATCGCTTTGCAAAAGCTGCGGACCTTCGGCGCTCACAAACAGCCGCTCACGTTCGATCTGGCCATCGCAAAGCAGACGCAGGATGTCGGTCAGATCGCATCTCTCTGTGCTGATCACCTGATTATCGCTGTCCAGCCGGATCGTCTGATTGCATCGGTCGATCAGCCCCGTCAGGCCGACAATTGCATCTGAAATGCGGCCACGCTGACGGTCACTGATCGTGGGCTGCGACAGGGACATGTTGATCACAGCAAGCGCATTTCGGGTTTCGTGGGACATCATGTCAATGTACTGGGCAAGTGTGCGATTTCTGTCCTGTTGATTGGCGCGCTGATGTTCAATCGCCACAAGCTGTGTCTCCGCCGTTTTGGCGGCTGCCAAAAGGTCGCGCACATAAAGATGCAGGATTGTGAACATCAATATTCCGGTCGACAAGCCGTGTATCATAGGCCCGTACAACGACGCCAAAGAGGCCTTCTCAAGGCCCAGCAGCGACAGAATCCAACCCAAAAGGATCAGGGACAGCATGCCATAGATTATCCGCATCGTCTTCAGGCCCGGGGACGCCGCTTTGCGCGCGGTAAAAGCGTTGAGCAGCAGGGTGAACGGGGTTGCGGCGATGCAATAAGCATTGATCTGCATCGCTAGCTGGCGGTCAAGGGTGCAGAACAGGATGAAGGCAAGTGTGATCCCGGCAAGCTGCAGGTCCAGCAACCTGACGGCCAGCACAGACGGTTGGAACCGAAACAGGACCGCACGGTGGAAGATAATCGAAAGACCGGACGACACGATCACGAAAGTCCGCAAGGCGAGCATTGACGTATCTAAGTCTACAAGGGGCGTCAGGACCGCCGCGTAGCCGAAAGCAATGATGTTGTGAAACACCCACGACGCCTGCATCGCGGCGAACCACCGAAAGATATGTTCGTTCGTCAGCGTCAGCATCCGCAAGGACCACAGCAGCAACACCAGCATAAAGGCGAGGTAGGCGATCTGCGTCAAATCGGTGATCAGGTTGATCCTGATCGCCTCGCGAACCGGCGTTGCAGTGATATTTGCTCCGATTGACCCTGTCGATGCGATCCGAACGAAATACTCCACTCCCCCTTCGGGCGGGGAAATGCGATAGCCGCGCAGAGACGCGGGCCATTCGGATTCAACTCTTTCATAGCGCGGGGTTGCGGAAGGCCGCACTATGCCGTCTTGTTTGACTATGATGGGCGCGTAGAATTTGACGCTGTCCAGCATGGGTGGCCGAACCATCACCACGACTTCGCCTCCATCCGGGGCAGGATCGATCCAAAGCCTTAGCCAGACGGCGGCGGTCGAATAACCAAGGATGATTGTCTGTTCGGCGGGCCGGAAACGTGCCTCTTCAATGCTGCGAATGTCTAACAGTGCCGTCTCGTCCAGCATCAGCTCAACACTATGGACCAAATCACTTTTTGCCTGTTCTGCGGTGAAGGGAAACATCAGAACGAATGCGATGAGCAGGTTTCGAAGACGGCGCATCAGGCAGGCCAGGCGCATATCGGCGATGCGAGAGAGAGGGTTGCGGTCTTGGGCCATAATCCGCGCCACATCGTTTATTCAATTATGGTTGGTACACCGAAGAAAACCTGTGTCCAAGCTATCAATGCGAATTTGAACTTAAGACCACCCATATCCTAATTGGAGATTAATTTTCTACTAAAGAGATCTTTACCAAACCTACACAACCCTACATAATGCCGGTCTAAAGGCTATGCACTCGGTGTGTTTCGCGTCTTGATCCACGCAGTAATTGGAAACATGACTAGGATGCCAATCGCTCGTTTGCGCCCGTCTGCAGCAGCATATGTCATTTTTAACGAAGTTACCTCGACCGAAGACTAAACCATTAGCGGATGCGGTGGAGTTAAGATCAATATGATCAAGGAGCAAAAATGAATAGAAGTGCGATTCTTAAGTCTCTTCCCTTGGAGTTGTCACGCAGGCTTAATGGCGCAATGGAAATCCGACGGATTACGATTGCGCAACTGTCTTCTGCAAGCAACATCACCAAATCGGCGCTAGCGCGCCTTTTGTCTGACGAGGTAGACCACCTTCCCGATGCCTATACTCTGATCAAGTTGGCCCATGCGCTGGACGTAAGCCTTGAATACTTGCTGGGCCTAGGGGTGGCGCGCACCGACTCTGCCATTTCGTTTGGGGCAGAGTTCTTTCCTAGCCCGTTTTCCTCCGAAAATACGATCCCTGAAGAGCTTTTCCTGTCTCAAACCAACGGGTACTTCATTTATGTCTGCGAGACGGTTCCCGAACTGTTGAAAACGCGGGCCGTGCTGGAGATTGAACTGGGCGACGTGGAGGTTGCTGCCAGCTATCACGCACGCATGGAAGCGGTTCGATCTGCTGCCGCCACGCGCGAGAACAACGGGCTTGTTTTGATGGACGGCGGGATCATTGACCAACTGTTGCATGGTACTGGCCGCTATGTCGGACTATCGACCGCGCAGATCCGGGAGCAGATCGGAATACTAGGCAGCTTTTTCGATAGCCAACGTCCTACCGTCTCCGCATCCGTCGTCGACTACCGCAAGAACGGGCTATCACAAGTGTTCCTATCGACGCCCTGCCGAGTAGTTTCGCGCTTGGGTGACGGGTATGTGGCGGCAGGCAATTCGGAGCTGTACCAACACCTGCGGCAAAGCGCACGCAGCGCCGTGTCAGAAGGTGTTGCGTTTTCGGACTATGTCACCGCTGATGCGAGCTCCATCAAATCCCTACAGAAGCGACTTGGATTTTCTCAGCCGCGTCCGAAGGTTTTGCAGTAAATGATCGCATGATTTGTAGACGCCTTGCTTCTGCAGATGCCAAGTAGTTCGCTCTGAACAATGCCTTCACGCGACATCTTCATTCAGATGATGGCGGTTACGCGGGATTTATGGGGTCCGTAGCGTGGCGATAATCCAGGCAAGCCAAGCCCGGAGGTGGGCCAGGATCTTTTGGATGTTGTGATCGCATGCGTTCAGGACGGCGAAGACCGCGTCGCCGATGTCGCCCTTCAGGTGGCATCTGGACAGGAGGCCATTGGTCTTCATGTGGCAGATCTCTGCCTCGATGGCGCTTCGACGGCGCAAGTCTGCGATCAGTTTTGGCGTCAGGCCGCGCCTTGTTTCGCTGGTCAGGACGCGGGTCGCCTCAACGTCATGGCCGCGGTATTCGCGATCGACGACGGCAAGATCGGGGTGCTGGTCCGTCAGTATCCCCACCTTTTCGAGGGCATCTTTCAGGGTGTGGCCGTCGTAATGGTTGCTGGCAAAGCTGCGCATGCCGACCACAATGCCCTCGTCCAATGTGATGGCAACGCTGACCTTGCAGCCAAATTCATATCGCACCCGCGCCTTGCCTTTCGAGATGCAATACACCTCGGTTTCATGCAGGGCGTAGATCTTGTCAGCCACCTTTGGCTGCTGAGTTAGCAGTGTCCCGATCACACCGTGACGGCGCAGTTCCATGGGAGCAGATCGTCAATCTGGCTCTGCTTGTGGCCTTGGACGATGGCTTTGAGCGATGCAGACAGCCAAGCGTCGGGATCCACGCCGTTCATTTTGCAGGTCTCGATCAGCGAGGCGATGACGGCCCAGTTTTCGGCTTCGGCGTCTTGGCCTGCGAAGAGGGCGTTCTTGCGGTTCAGGGCGATGGGGCGGATGGTGCGTTCGACGGAGTTGTTGTCGATCTCGACGCGGCCATCGGTTAGGAAGCGGCCAAGGCCGCCGCGGTATTTGGCTATGTAGGCGAGTGCCTCGCCCAAGGGGGACTTTGCCGAGGCGCGTGCGCGCTGGCGGGCAAGCCAATCGTCGATGCGGGCGAGGATCGGGGCAGAACGGGCCTGCCGGATGACCAGTCGGGTGGCGGGGTCGTTGCCTCGGGTCTCGACCTTGATGGCATTGAGTTCACGGATGAGGGCCTCGCATTCTTCGGCAATCGGCGCGGGTCCGGTGCGGGTGATCTCGATCATCTTGCGGCGCGCGTGCGCCCAGCAATGGGCGAGTTGGTTGCCCGGACCGATCCGGCGCGCTGCGTTCAGCCGGTTGTATCCGGCATATCCGTCGACCTGCAGGATGCCACCGAAGCCCTGCAAGATACGCTCGGCATGTTGCCCGCCCCGACCGGGCGGATAGGTGAAGACCACGCTTGGTGGAGCGGTGCCACCCCAAAGCCGTTCGTCGCGGGCCAGTGCCAAGAAGTATCCCGTCTTGGTCTTTCTTGCGCCCGGGTCGAGGACAGAGGCGCGAGTCTCGTCCATGAAGAGCTTGGTGGAGCGCTTCTGGTCGCCCACCTCGCCGCTGGTGACCTCGACCGCCGTGATCTCCAACGTTTGCTCGTCGATCCCGCGATGGAGATTGCGCCGGACGCGGCGTTTTGCACCGCCATGCTTGCGCGCGCTCCACGCGCCTTCGCCCTCGACCTCGATCTCGGTGCAGTCGATCAGGAGATGAAGCGGACCCTGCGACCCCCCGATGAGGGATGTTCACCGCAAGGGTCTTCTGGACCTTCTCGCTGAATGTTCTATTCACCAGCCGGGCAACGGACTGCTGAGCATGCTGAGATCAGGCATCTCCCAGTCCCAGCCTGCAAGTTGCAGCAAACTCTCGATGAACCCGGTCGTCTGTCGCAACGCCATTCCGAAAAGGAATTTCATGGTCAGGCAGGGCGGCACGGCAACGTCGCTGTAGACAGGCTGTAGCCCACGCTTGCCGGACGGCTTGGCCACCCAAGCCATCTCGGGGTCAAACAAGATCGCCAGCGAACCGCGACGCTTGAGCGCCCCCCTTATACGCGGGCCAGTTCAGGGTCTTGTAGGTCAGTGTGTTAGGGCTGTTCAGCCACCCAAGCTATCACGCTGGATTCAACAGATGAGTCCCTCACAGGAACTGTGCAACAGAGCCCAACACCCCTATGAGAGTTGGGGTCCCTCCCGTGCGCGGCGACCTGTTGGCACCCTTACGGCCCATGGTAGCTCAAAGCGCAAATCAGGTCGCTTTGCGGCCATAAAGCTCCAACCGGTGCCATTCGATTTCATAGCCCAGTTCGGCGGCGATTTCGGCCTGCAACTGCTCAATACGGGGCGATTGAAATTCGACAACTACACCGGTATCAAGGTCTATCAGGTGGTCGTGGTGATGGCGGTCGGCCAGTTCGTACCTTGCCCCTGCCCCGTCAAATTCGTTGCGCAGGACGGTGCCCGCCTTTTCCAACATGGCCAGGGTGCGATAGACCGTGGCCTGCGATACCGAAGGGTCTTGCAGGCGGGCGCGGGTCAGGATGTCTTCGGCGCGGGGGTGGTCGGACGCCTCACGCAGCACATGCAAGATGGCGAGCCGCTGCCGGGTTACGCGCACGCCTTCTGCGCGCAGATCAGTCTCGGAATGGGCATTCTCATTGGACATGATCTGCATTTACAGCACTGTGGCCCGCCAATCAAGATTGAGAAGCATTTGCATCTAGCTTGACATCATGCGAATAATTCGCATTATCAGAACTTAGTCGTTGAGAGGACTGCCCATGCGCCGTTTGTCCTGCGTTTGCTTGCTGACTGCATTTGCTACCTCCCCTGCGTTCGCCGACGAATTCAAGGTGGTGACAACATTTACCGTCATTGCCGACATGGCCCGCAACGTCGCAAAAGATCATGCTGTCGTGGTGTCAGTGACCAAGCCGGGGGCCGAGATTCATGGCTATGAACCCACCCCGCGCGACATGGTCTCAGCGCAGGATGCCGATCTGATCCTGTGGAACGGCATGGGGCTGGAACGATGGTTCGAACAGTTCCTTGCCAATCTGGGCGACATCCCTTCGGCTACGCTGTCCGACGGGATTGAACCGATGCCAATCCGCGAAGGGTCTTACGAGGGCAAACCAAACCCCCATGCCTGGATGTCGCCCGTCTCGGCGATGATCTATGTCGACAATATTGCAAAGGCTATGGCTTCGGCAGACCCAGACAATGCCGCTGACTACATGGCGAATGCCGATGCGTACAAGGCACAGATCGCCGCGGCGCTGGCGCCTTTGCAGGCCGAACTGGCGACGGTGCCAGAAGAAAGGCGCTGGCTGGTCACTTGCGAAGGTGCCTTCAGCTACCTTGCGCGCGATCTGGGGCTGAATGAGGCCTATCTCTGGCCGATCAACGCCGATGCCACCGGCACGCCGCAGCAGGTGCGGGGCGTGATTGACCTTGTGCGCGAACATGACGTGCCCGTGGTATTCTGCGAAAGCACGGTCAATACAGACCCCGCCGAACAGGTCGCGCGCGAAACGGGGGCGGCCTTTGGTGGGGTTCTCTATGTGGACAGTCTGTCACAGGCCGACGGGCCGGTTCCGACCTATCTGGATCTGCTGAAGGTCACGACGACAACGATTGCCACTGGCCTGACCTCAAGCATAGGAAACTGAAGATTGACTGACCGCGTGCCCATGGCCGATATCAGCACTGCGGGCCTATGGGCACGCGGCGTCACTGTGACCTATCGCACTGGGCTGACGGCGCTGCGTGACGCAAGCTTTGCCATCCCGCGCGGCACAATCGCGGCATTAGTGGGGGTCAATGGCGCGGGCAAATCGACGCTGTTCAAGGCGATCATGGGGTTTTTGCCGGTCAGCGCGGGCGAGATTGGCATTCTGGGCAAATCGGTGAAAGCGGCGCTGAAGGCCGGGATCGTGGCCTATGTGCCGCAGGCCGAGGAGGTGGACTGGACCTTCCCCGTGCTGGTCGAGGATGTCGTGATGATGGGTCGCTATGGCCATATGGGGTTCCTGCGCATTCCCAAGGCGGCAGATCATGCCGCCGTGGCCCAGGCGCTGGTCCGCGTCGGCATGTCCGATTTCCGCAAGCGCCAGATCGGCGAATTGTCCGGCGGGCAGCGCAAGCGGGTGTTTCTGGCCCGCGCGCTGGCCCAGGACGGGCAAGTGATCCTGCTGGACGAACCCTTCACCGGTGTCGACGTCCAGACCGAAGAGGCGATCGTCCACCTGCTGCGCGAGCTGCGTGATGAAGGGCGGGTAATGCTGGTGTCCACCCACAATCTGGGCTCGGTGCCCGAGTTTTGCGATCAGGTGGTGCTGGTCAAGGGAACCGTCCTGAACTATGGGCCGACCGAAGACACATTTACCCGCGAGAACCTGGAGGCGGCCTTTGGCGGCGTCTTGCGGCATTTCGTGCTGGGCGGGACCGATCTGCATGATGATGCCGACGGGCGGCAAGTGACCATCCTGACCGACGACGAACGCCCGATGGTGATTTACGACGACCGCACCCGCAAGGCCGCACCATGAGCGTTTTGTGGGAGCCGTTCGGCTATGGCTACATGACCAACGCGATGTGGGTGTCGGCTTTGGTCGGCGGCGTTTGCGCCTTTCTGTCGGCCTACCTCATGCTCAAAGGCTGGTCGCTGATCGGCGATGCGCTGAGCCATGCCATAGTGCCGGGGGTGGCGGGGGCCTATATGCTGGGTCTGCCCTTTGCGCTGGGCGCGTTTTTGTCAGGGGGCTTTGCGGCGGCGGCGATGCTGTTCCTGAACCAGCGGACGGGCCTCAAGGAAGACACCATCATCGGCATCATCTTCACCTCGTTCTTCGGGCTGGGGCTGTTCATGATTTCGGTCTCGCCCACCCCCGTGGACGTCAAGACCATCATTCTGGGCAACATCCTGGCCGTCTCGCCGTCGGATACGCTGCAACTGGCGATCATCGGCTTTGTGTCTCTGGCGGTGCTGCTGGCGAAATGGAAAGACCTGATGGCGGCGTTCTTTGACGAAAACCATGCGCGGTCCATCGGGCTGCGGCCAGAGCGGCTGAAGTTCATGTTCTTTGTGCTGCTGTCGGCCTGTTGCGTCGCAGCACTTCAGACGGTCGGGGCATTTCTGGTGGTGGCGATGGTGGTCACGCCGGGGGCGACGGCCTATCTGTTGACCGACCGGTTTCCGCGTTTGATCGTGCTGTCGGTGGTGATCGGTTCGGTCACCAGCTTTGTCGGGGCATATGCCAGCTTCTTCCTCGATGGGGCGACGGGGGGCGTGATCATCTGCCTTCAAACTGCCCTGTTCCTGATTGCCTTTGTCTTTGCCCCCAAGCACGGTATGCTGGCGGCCCGCCGCCGCGCCGCCGTCTTGACGGGAGGCGTGTGATGGATTGGCTGTCTCCGTTTCAGTTCCCCTTCATGCAGAACGCCTTTCTGGTGACGCTCTTCATTGCGCCGCCGGCGGCGCTGTTGTCCTGCTTTCTGGTGCTGAAGGGCTGGTCGCTGATGGGCGACGCCATCAGCCACGCCACCCTGCCGGGCATCGTGATTGCCTATATCCTGAACATTCCCCTGATCATCGGAGCCTTTGCCGCCGGCATGTTCTGCGCACTGGCCATAGGGTTTCTGGGCGATAACAGCCGGGTGAAACGCGACACCGTCATGGGCGTGGTGTTTTCCGGCATGTTCGGCTTTGGCATGGTGCTCCATACCAAGGTGGAAACCGACGTACACCTTGACCACATCCTGTTTGGCAACATGCTGGGGGTCGGGCCCGAGGATCTTTGGACGGCGGGCCTTGTGGCCTTGGGTGTATCCGCTGTGCTGCTGGCGAAATGGAAGGACCTGCTGACCCATGCCTTCGATCCGGCCCACGCCCGGGCCATCGGGCTGCGGGTGGGGGTGATGCACTATGGCCTTCTTGCCATCATTTCCCTGACCA
>CAMDHB010000116.1 GCA_945897655.1 Pseudorhodobacter antarcticus | reverse complement strand
CTGCACCGTCCAGTGCCCCGGCAGGACCAACAGCACGGCCACACCCACCGGCACCGCGAGCACAAAGTTCCATGCCGTCGCCGCCAAGGCATCGTTTTGGCCCCGACCGGCCAGTGAATAGACACCCCAGCCAACCCCCGCCAAGGCCATCGCCAGTTGCGGGATCAGCGCGCCCCCTTGCGGCGCCAGCAGAACCACCAAACCAGCCATTGCCAGCACGGCCCCAGAAATCCGCCGCCTTGGCACCACCTCTTTCCCCGCCCAAGCGCCCGCAAACATGGTGATCTGCACCACCCCGAACAGGATCAGCGCGCCAGTACCGGCATCAAGGCCAAGGTAAGCCGCTGAAAACGCGAAGAGATAGATCAGCAACCCCGCCACGCCCGGCGCCCGGCCGCGCCAGCCCGGCCAGATCACCCCGCGCCGCAGCGCCAGCAGCACGGCCAGCACCGCAGCGCCCGACACAAGGCGCACCACGGCAAACACCACCGGGTCAATCTGCCCCGCCCCCACCGCCAACCGGTTCAGCACCGAATTGGCCGCAAAGGCCAGCATGGCGATGCAGGTCATTGCCAAAAGCCGCATGGATTCACCCCTCTGACACGGCAGGGCATGGGCGCAACGCTGCGATTGCGCAATGCCCAAATGTGGCATGACAGCTTGAAAGGAGGGTCCGGCACGCGGGGACAAGGGTGGAACATCCCAAAAGACCGCCATCAAAGTTGCCTTGTCCCGGCGAATTTGACCCCGACATGACTTGCAAGTTACCTTCAGTGCGGCAAAAGTGAATCGTAGATTAAAGTTCTGGTCTGTTTGGAATCAAAATGAAATTATTTGGCCATGTGGCGAAAAAAATTGATCGCCGGCTGCGCAAGCACGTCCTGCCACATCCGAAACTTATTGCTTTCATGGGCCTGCAGGTACCCGCCTTTGGCCCGCACATGAATGACACGATCAGAAACCAACTGATCGACGGCCTTTATGAGATGCCCGAAATCCTGGCGGCACGCGGGCTTGTCCGGGCCAATGACCGCGTTCTGGAAATGGGGACCGGCCTTGGCGTGGTGTCATCTTTGGTCAGCCGTACCCAAGTGGGCGTGACCGTTGAAAGCTATGAAGCCAATGCCACCCTTTTGCCAACCATCGACACGCTGCACAGGATCAACGGGATTACCGCCGTCAAGGTGACAAATGCCGTGTTGGTATCGGGCCAAAGCGGCACACGGACCTTTTTTCTGCACGACTCTTTCGCCGAAAGCTCGTTGCACGAAACCCCACTTATGCAGGGCAGCGTCACCGTGCCGGCGCTGAGCTTCAACGAGGTGGTGGGGCGGCTGCGGCCGGACGTCCTGTTGTGCGACATCGAAGGGGGCGAGGCCGATCTGTTCAACGGCATCGACCTGAGCAGCTTTCGCGCGTTGATTGTCGAATTGCATCCGGCTGTGCTGACACGGCAGCAGATCAAGCAGATCTACGACACCTGTATGGGGGCAGCGTTCTATCCACGGGTCGAGTTTTCGTCGGGTCAAGTGGTCGCGTTCGAACGGGTTACCTGACGCCCGGCGCACCGGTCACGGGCAGTGCCGCCAGCAGGGCGTCAATCTCGTCATAATCCTGCAGGCGCGCTTGCCGCGATGTGCCAGGGCCAATCACCAATTCAACGCTCCAAACGAAAAGGGCGCCCCTTGCGGGACGCCCTTTCCTAACATGCCGATCCGGCAGATTACATCATGCCGTCCATGCCGCCCATGCCGCCCATGCCGCCGCCGCCGCCCTGGCCGCCCGACTTGGGCTCCGGACGATCAGCGATCATGGCTTCGGTGGTGATCAAGAGGCCCGCAACCGAAGCTGCGTCTTCCAGTGCGATCCGCACAACCTTGGCCGGGTCAATGACGCCGAACGCGAACATGTCGCCATATTCTTCGGTCTGTGCGTTGAAGCCGAACGACTTGTCCGTCGACTCGCGGACTTTGCCAGCCACAACAGCCCCGTCAACACCGGCGTTCTGTGCGATCTGACGCAGCGGAGCCTCCAGTGCGCGACGGATGATGGCGATGCCAGCGTCCTGGTCGGAGTTTGCACCAGCCAGACCGTTCAGCGAGGAAGCAGCCTGCATCAGCGCCACGCCGCCGCCAACCACGATGCCTTCTTGAACGGCAGCGCGGGTTGCGTTCAGCGCGTCATCAACGCGGTCCTTGCGCTCTTTCACTTCGATCTCGGTCATGCCGCCGACCTTGATGACTGCCACGCCGCCAGCCAGTTTGGCCACGCGCTCTTGCAGTTTCTCACGGTCATAGTCCGACGAGGTGTCTTCGATCTGCTGACGGATCTGGGCGACGCGTGCTTCAATCTCGGCCTTGACGCCAGCGCCATCAATGATGGTGGTGTTGTCTTTGGTGATCGAGACTTTCTTGGCGCGGCCGAGCATGTCAAGCGTGACATTTTCCAGCTTCATGCCCAGATCTTCGGAGATCACTTGGCCGCCGGTCAGAACAGCGATGTCCTGCAGCATGGCCTTGCGACGATCGCCAAAGCCTGGAGCCTTGACAGCAGCGATCTTCAGGCCGCCACGCAGCTTGTTGACCACGAGGGTCGCCAAAGCTTCGCCTTCAACGTCTTCCGAGATGATCAGCAGCGGCTTTTGCGACTGGATCACGGCTTCCAACAGCGGAACCATCGGCTGCAGCGAGCCGAGTTTCTTTTCGTGCAGCAGGATCAGGACGTCTTCCAGATCGGCAACCATTTTGTCAGCGTTGGTGACGAAATAGGGCGACAGGTAGCCGCGGTCGAACTGCATGCCTTCGACGACTTCGGTTTCCGTTTCCAGACCCTTGTTTTCTTCGACGGTGATCACGCCTTCGTTGCCGACTTTCTGCATCGCGTCAGCGATCTGACGACCGATTTCAGCTTCCCCGTTGGCGGAAATGGTGCCAACCTGAGCGACTTCTGCAGTGTCCTTGACGGGACGTGCAGCAGCCTTGATCGCTGCGACGACTTTGGCGGTTGCCATGTCGATGCCGCGCTTCAGATCCATCGGGTTCATGCCGGCAGCAACGGCTTTCATGCCGTCCTTGACAATCGCCTGGGCCAGAACGGTGGCGGTGGTGGTGCCGTCGCCTGCTTCGTCATTGGTCCGGGAAGCAACTTCCTTGACCATCTGCGCGCCCATGTTTTCGAACTTGTCAGCCAGTTCGATTTCCTTGGCAACCGTCACACCGTCTTTGGTGATGCGCGGAGCGCCGAAGGATTTGTCGATGACCACGTTGCGGCCTTTCGGGCCCAGCGTTACCTTGACAGCGTCGGCAAGGATGTTCACGCCGCGCAGCATGCGGTCGCGGGCATCGCTTTCAAAACGTACGTCTTTAGCAGCCATTTGCTTAGCTCCTTGAATGCGTTATGGGTTTGGACAGGCTCAGGCGAAAACGCCGAGGATGTCGCTTTCCTTCATGATCAGCAGGTCTTCGCCGTCCAGCTTGATCTCGGTGCCCGACCATTTGCCGAACAAGATCTTGTCGCCAGCTTTGACGGTCGGTGCGATCAACTCGCCCGAATCCTTGCGTGCGCCCGGGCCAACCGAAACGACTTGGCCTTCCGAGGGCTTTTCCTTGGCGCTGTCGGGGATGATCAGCCCGCCCTTGGTCTTTTCTTCGCCTTCGATGCGACGCACCAATACGCGGTCATGCAGCGGTGAGAATTTCATCTGGTAACGCTCCCTTGGGTTTCCAGGTTTCATTGAATTAGCACTCGGGTTTGGTGAGTGCTAACGATGCCCAAGTAAGGGCTGGCCCCCAACGAGTCAACCACCGGAACTGTGAAAATTGTCGCTTTGCCTTTGGGATGCAAGTCGACTGGCTGCGGGGTGATGCGGGTGGTGCCAATCACGTGATGACCTTTGGCGCCCCTGCAAACCATGACGTGCATTGCGGCATTTGCGGATCGCTGCTGTATTCCGTGGTGCGCGACGGGACCTTTGCCCATGTCACGCTGGGCACCTTGCTGGATGCGCCGGGCATCCGGCCTAACGCGCATATCTTTGTGGGTTCCAAGGCGCCATGGCACGATATCACTGACGATCTGGCACAGCACGCCGAATGGCGATGAGGGTTTCGCCGGGTCAGGCAAGCAGCATGTCAGGAAGGACTGCGCTGTGGGATCGGCCCGCGTTTGGGCGCGCTGAGCCGATCACCTTTTGCAGGACCGTCGCCGTCGTGGGTCAGGACTGAACCCAGAAGCTTGAACCGCTTCGGTGAACCCGGTTTTTTTGACACCGACCAGGTGTCAGTCCCGGGTCGGATAACCGAAGGCTTCGAAATCCGCGGCATACTTTTCCGTGATGACTTTCATCTGGGCTTTGGTCAGGTCTGCAACCGTCCCGCTGCCAGACTTTGAACTGTTACGGTGCGGCAATTCCCGGTCTTCGCCAAAAATACGGCGGAACACGGGGGCAAGTTCTGCAGTCAGGTTTTCGAAACGCACGATCTCGTCGACCAACATGCCACCCTGAGCATCTTTCAGGTACTTGACCTGGGGAACGAGGTGGCGCGCGGGATCGGACCAGTCATTGTCAAAGGTGACTGCAAGAAACTGATCAATCGACATCCTTTGCCACGACTTGCGGTACCGATACTCGGACATCAAACGCTGATAGGGGTCGCGGACGATGGCAAACTTGAAGTACTTTCGAAAGTCCGCTGCATCGATATAGCCGTGATCTGAGTATTCATGAGCATAAAGATGGACCAACCGCGAGGGCCCCCTACTCCGGTCGGTTGATTGGCGCAGCAAAAGATCGTTTCTGGACCGCCATCTCAGTTTATGTGCTTCCAGAAACACCAATTCGACGCTTTGACCCCCCGTTTTGGGTATATGGACGAAAATCGTATCATAAAGGTGTGAAATCAATTTCTGCTATCCGTAACCCACTTTCCTCATTTCCATGAGAGCTTATGAGGTGGTACGAAAGGCGTCAAGACGGGGGTTGGGTCCGGCGGTCGTGCATGAATGGATCCCTTGGTCGAAGCGGCGGCAATCTTTGATCGTGGTGGCGCGTTGCAAGGTCCAGACAGGGTCGGCGTGACAAGAGTGGGTTGCAAAAACGGGTGGGCCATCTTGAACTGGGCTGGGTGGCTGACACTTTGCGCCATTGGCCTGCTGGCACCTTCTGGCCTGCTGGCCGCCTGCGAGGGTGACAACCTGATTGCCGCCCTGCCGCCCGAACAGCGCGCCGAGTTGCAGGCCGCCGCCGATGCGCAGCCCTTTGCCAAGGGCAATCTTTGGACGGCCGCCAAGGATGGTCAGACGATCACCCTGATCGGCACCTATCATCTGGACGACCCGCGCCACGGCATTATCCGGGCCCGCCTGCCCGACATCCTGGCCACAGCGAAAACCGTATTGGTCGAAGCCGCCCCGAAGGAGGTTTCCGCCCTGCAAGCCCATGTCGCCGCGCATCCCGAACGCCTGATGAACGCCGAAGGCCCGCCCCTGACCGAGGCACTGTCGGACGCGGACTGGCTTCGTCTGTCGGGTGCGATGCTGGCACGGGGCATTCAGCCGGTCTTTGCGGCCAAGATGCAGCCTTGGTACATCAGTTCGGTTCTGGCCATTCCGCCGTGTCAGTTCAGCCAGGCCGGCAGGGCCCCGGGCCTTGACCTGCAACTGGTCGATTTGGCCAGCGACCGCGCCATTCCCGTGGTCAGCCTGGAACCCTTTGACACGGTCTTTGGCATCTTCGACAGCTTTTCACCGCAGGACCAGATGGCGATGCTGGTGCAAAGCCTGGATACGGTGGCGGTGGATGATGACATGGCCGTCACGGTGGCCGACAGCTATTTCAGTGGAGAGAACCGCCTGTTCTGGGAATTCACCCGCCTGCAGATCATGACGGCCTCTGGCGTCACCCAAGCGGAAGCCGACCGCCAGTTGGCCCTGATCGAAGAGGCGATGATCATCCGTCGCAACCGGGCCTGGCTGCCTGTGATCACCGCTGCCGCAGCAGAGGGTCCGGTGGTGGCGGCCTTTGGTGCGCTGCATCTGTCGGGGGTGCAGGGCGTGCTGAACCTGCTGGCAGGCGAGGGCTGGACCGTGCTACGCGTCGACCCATGAACCCTTCCACACTCCCCCTGCGCCGCGACCGGGTGGCAAGCCTGCAACAGCTGGACCTTGGCCGCTTTGATGTGGGGCCGGGCAAGCGGTTGATCCCGATCACGGGTTGGCTGATCACGACCACAGCGGGCCGTCAGATCTTGCTGGATACCGGCTTTCCGCCGGCCTACGCGACCGATGAACGCGGCACGGCCCTGGCTGATGGGTTGGACAGTTTTGGCAAGCTGGTGGGTTTCGGGGCCGAGCACACCGTTCTGGGTGCCCTTGCCCGCCACGGCCTGACCGCCGCCGACATCAGCCATGTGATCCTGAGCCATTCCCACATCGACCATGTCGGGGGTCTGGGCTGTTTTCCGGGGGCCGCGATCATCCTGAGTGCGGTGGAACATGCCCTGCCCAAACCGCTGTATTTTGGCATGGCCCGCCCGATGAACTGGCCCGAGGCCGCCTATACCCTAATCACAAAACCCACCGACGTTTGCGGTGGCCTGCGCCTATACCCGACCCCCGGCCATACGGCGGGGCATCTGTCGGCGCTGGTGCGGCTGCCCGGTCAGGCCACCGTGCTGGCCATAGATGCCATCAACCGCCACAGCGAACCGGCTGAGGGGTATCCCGATGCCGCCGATCCAGGCCTTGCGGCACGGTCAGGGCGCATGCTGCACCGTCTGGCACGCCGCTATGGCGCGGTGCTGATCCCCGGCCACGAACCGATTCTGCCCAGCCCATGATCCCCTCACAACGGCTTGGGCTGATCCTTGTGGCGACATCTACCCTGGCGTGGAGCACGGCAGGCCTGTTCACCCGCGCCATCACAGAAGACCTGATCACCGTGATCGTCTGGCGTGGTGCCTTTGGCTGTGCGGGTCTGCTGGCTGTCCTGTTGTACCTGCAAGGGCCAGCGGGGTTGCGCGGGTTTTTCCAGTTGCGGCGCGCGGGCTGGATCTATGCCGCGCTGTCGGGGGTGGGGATGCTATGTTACATCACCTCGCTGCGGATGACGTCGATTGCGCATGTGGCGATCATCTATGCCGTGGTGCCGTTTCTGACGGCGGGTCTGGCCTGGGCCATGCTGCATGAACGGCCCAGCCGCGATTCGGTGATTGCCAGTGTGGCGGCCTTTGTTGGCGCGGTGATCATGGTGGGGTTAAGCAACGACGGCTCCTTGCTGGGGGATGTGCTGGCACTGGTGATGACGCTGGGCATGGCGCTGATGGTGGTCATCGCCCGCAAACACCCCGAGATCCCGACCCTGCCCGCCGGCATCATGTCTGCTGCAATATCGGTCGTGCTGTGCCTGCCATTTGGCGTGAACCTGACGCCGGATGCCGACCAGATCTGGCTGATGGCGGGGTTTGGCCTGATCAATTCGACCATCGGGTTTTCGCTGTTCCTGCTGGGGTCCACCATGATCAAACCCATCCAGACCGCCCTGATCGGCGCGCTGGAAGCGCCGATTGCTCCCCTGTGGGTGTGGATGATGTTCGGCGAAACCCCGGGGCCTGCCACGCTGGTGGGCGCCACGGTGATCCTGACGGCAGTTATCTGGCATATCACGCGGCAATACCGCGACAGATGACCGTTGCTGCAATGCGGCAATTCGGCCCGCGCAAGGCAACCCCCCGTGACATTGCCCGCGCCGGGCCCTATAAGCCGCCCGAAATCCGCATCCCAAAGGTATTCGCATGACCATCAAGGTTCTCGGCCACAAATCCCCTGACACCGATTCCACCGGCTCGCCCATCATCTGGGCCTGGTACCTGACCGAAGTCAAAGGCACCCCGGCCGAGGCGTTTTTGTTGGGCGAACCCAACACCGAAGCGGCGTTTGTGCTGACCCACTGGAACCTGACCAAGCCCACGATCATCGCCGATGTGACAGCGGCGGATACTGTGGTCATCGTGGACACCAACAACCCGGCCGAACTGCCCCCCTCGATCAACGAGGCATCGGTGGTGGGCATCATCGACCATCACATGCTGGTCGGCGGCATCAAGACCAAGACCCCCATCGACATCACCATCCGCCCGCTGGCCTGCACTGCCACGATCCTGCATGACCTGATCGGCGCTGACATGGCCCGCGCTCCCCGTGCGATCAAGGGTGCCATGCTGTCGTGCATCCTGTCCGACACGCTGGAATTCCGTTCGTCCACCACCACCCCCCATGACCGCGCCGTGGCCGAGGCTTTGGCCGCCGATCTGGGCGTGTCGATCCCGGATCGTGCCACCAAACTGTTCGAGGCGAAGTCGGACGTGTCCTCCTTCTCGGACGCAGCCCTGCTGCGGATGGACAGCAAGGAATACAATGTCGCGGGCAAGGAACTGCGCGTGTCGGTGCTGGAAACCACCGCGCCCAAGGTTCTGCTGGACCGCAAGGCCAGCCTGATGGCCAGCATGGTGGATGTGGCGAAAGAGGATGGCGCCGATCAGGTGCTGCTGTTCGTGATCGATATCCTGAACGAAGAGGCGACGCTGCTGGTACCGAATGATCTGGTCAAGCAGATGGCCGAAGCGTCGTTCGGCTGCACGGTCACCGGCGACACGGTGGTGCTGCCCGGCATCATGAGCCGTAAAAAGCAGATCATCCCGGCGCTGAAACTGTAACCCAAGGATGGGCAGATTGCCCATCCTACAAGTCAGCGCCACACCTTGTAGGATGGGCAATCTGCCCATCTTCCCTTCGCCAGAAAGCCCCGCATGACCGAGATCATCGCAAGCCTTGCCGACCTTGGCACCCGCTATGATGCGGTATTCTGCGACCTGTGGGGTTGTCTGCACAACGGCAAGACCCCCTTCCCCACCGCCGTTGCGGCCTTGCAGGGTTTTCGCGCCCGGGGTGGCCGGGTTCTGTTGCTGACCAACGCGCCGCGCCCGCGGGCGAGTGTGATCAACCAGTTGGATGCAATGGGCGTGCCGCGCGACGCCTGGGATGAGGTTGTCACCTCGGGCGATGCCACGCAGGGCGCTATGCTGGCCGGCGCTGTGGGGCGGCGTGTGTATTTCATTGGCGCTGCCAAGGACGAGCCGTTTTTCACCAGCTTTGCCGATGATCTGGCTGATCTGGCCGCCAACGCGGAGCCGATCGTCCGCGTTCCCTTGGATCAGGCCGAGGGCATCATCTGCACCGGCCTTGCCGATGATCTGACCGAGACGCCCGATGATTACCGGGCAGTCCTGTTGCAAGCCAA
>CAMDHB010000115.1 GCA_945897655.1 Pseudorhodobacter antarcticus | reverse complement strand
CAATGACGGTCATGGAATTTTCCTTTTTTTGGATGTCAGGCGACTTGGCGGCGGGGCAAGGCTTGCAGCCAGCGGGCCAGCAGGATGCCGCCCCCCATCGAGATCAGGAACAGCGCGGTCGGCCAGGGGGCAAACCCAAGTGCCGGAATGGCACCACCCGGACAAAAGCCCGAAATGCCCCAGCCCACCCCGAACAGGGCCGAGCCACCGATGAGGCGAACGTCAATGGTCCGGCTCTTTGGCAGATGGAACCTTGTGTCAAGGACTGGGGCCGGAAGGCGGCCAAAGATCACCCGGTACCCGATGGCCGCCGTGATCAGCGCGCCCGCCATGACCAGGGCCAGGCTTGGGTCCCAGGATCCCAAGGGGTCAAAGAAGTTCAGCACTTTGGCAGGATTGCCCATGCCCGAGATGGCAATACCCAGACCAAACACAAGTCCGGAGGCGAGGGCCGAGAGGATGCGGTTCATCGGTTTCATCCTGCAAAGCCGTGGCGGATCAGGGTGACGGTGGCGAAAGTGGAGGCCATGAAGGTCACGGTGGCGACGAGGGACCTTGGCGACAATCTGGCCAACCCACAGATCCCATGCCCCGAGGTCCATCCCGAACCATAGGTCACACCGACACCGACGATCAGACCGCCCAGCACCAGCAAGGGGCCCGTGGTCGGCGCCGCAAAGGCGAACTCGGCCCCGATCACCGTGGCAAGAAAGGGTGCGGCGACCGCGCCCACAAGGAAGGCCAGTCGCCACCCGGTATCGGGGTTCTTGGGTTCCAGAATGCCGCCCAACATGGCGGTCATTCCGGCGATGCGACCGTTGAATGCCATCAGAATAACGGTGCCAAGACCGATCAGGATGCCACCGATGATCGCGGCATAGGGGGTAAAGTCAGTTGTCATTCTTTTGTGGGCTCCGTAACGGGTGGGTCGGCCGAACTTGGGCCCTGCGGCTTTGGCCGAGCTGAGGGGCAAGCGGTTGGTTCAGGGCGGGGGCGTCAGGGGCAGATGTCAGGTCAGGTCCGGGAAAGACCACGCACTTGGCGTCAGGATGCAGACTGCGATAAGGATAGTGCTGACATCCCAGCGGAAGGTGTGATCATGCGAGCCAGTCTTTGCCATTTGTGCCTTGCTTCCCGACAACCCTGTTGCTGCATATATTCGCAAGTGCTAAAGTGTCAAGCATGAAAACAGCCATTCCTGACCCGACGTTCGCCGCCCTTGAGGCAAAAGCCGAAGAGGTTTCCACCACCTTGGCCGCCATGGCCAACCCCAAGCGGTTGGTCGTGATGTGCAAACTTCTGTTGGGCGAGAAGTCTGTTGGTGAACTGGCCGAGGTCGTGGAACTGACCCCCGCCGCGCTGTCGCAGCATTTGGGGAAGCTGCGCGCGTTGCGGCTGGTCGCAACCCGGCGCGACGGGCAGACCATCTATTACAGCCTGGCCAGCGACGAGGTTAAGGCCGTGCTGGAAACGCTGTACAGGGTTTACTGCGCGCCCAAGGGGTGAAGCGGCGTCGCTTGATCTGGACCGCATGCCCAATCCTCCAGAACGGGCAGAACCCAGGGCCGCCATGATGGTGAAGCAGCACACGGATTTGGGCCTGCGTCACGGTTGGTCTTGCGGCACACCTGTCTGATCTTCGGCAGGCCACAGTCGCAGCACCGCCTGTGTCAGCCTGTTCGCTATCGGCAATTCGGTGACGATGATCGCGGGAGACTGGTGTTCTGTCGCCATGAACGCCGGTATCATCGCGGTACAACCTTGTGGCCCATCGGCTGTGGTTCGGCGTGCAGCCCGATGCTAAGGCAGCCACCCTGATCTTTGGCCTGAAGCACGGCTTTGGCGTGGCCATCAAGATCCAGAACCATGAAATCTCGGCCAATGGGCTGTTAGGCAATCTGATCGCCTTCAACATCGGGGTCGAGTTGGGCCAGTTGTTGGCTTTGGTGCTGTTCCTGACGGTGATGGCCCAATGGTGGGCGCGTCCCGCGTTCATGCGGCGGGCCAATGCCGTGAATGTTCTGATGATGGTGGCTGGCTTTGGCCCGATTGGGTGCTGATTACCGGCTATTTCGTCGCCTGAAAGAAGGGTCAACCATGACCGACCGTTTTCAAACACCCACAGCCCCCCTGCGGGTAGGCCCAAGGCCCGTTTCTACCGCCGCGCCTTCGGTGCCCGCCACGCCCGGCGGCCTGATCCGGTCCAACCTGCTTGCGCCAGGGGCGGCCGCGGATGCGCAGGCAACCGACGCCGCACCTTTTGGTCCCCCTGCCCCGGATACTGCCGACCGTGCTGCGCGGCTTGACCGGATCGACGCGCAACTTGCCACCATCGCGGCAGCGATCGCATCGACGCCCGGCCAGACAGACCCAGTGCCCGAAACCCCGGTTGAAACGGACCCTGCGCCCGAGGTCGCCGCGCCGTCTGAGGCCGAGGTCCCGGACCCCGCCTGGCGCGACGAAGTCAGCTACACCCTGAACCCCGGCGAGGGGATCGAGGTCGAGCTGGCGATGGAGGAAGGCCCGACTGCCCGTTTCGGCCGGACTGCGAACGGAAGCGTGGTGAACTTTGACCAGCACGGCGATGGTGGCGGCCTAAAGATCAGCGATGAACAGGGCCGCGGGACGCCCGAGAAGGCGGGCGATCTGACCGACGCTTTCACCTGCAACCACGACTGGTTCTGGCGCAACCGAACCGACGCGCCAGTCACAATCACCCTGCGGACTGGCGAGGACGATGCGGCGTTGAAGGCACCCTAAGCCAGAATGGAGGGATCTTGGGCACAATGGCCTGCACGACCGATCCAAGATCCAACGTTTCCGTCAGGCATGCCCCGCCTCGTAGGTGGTTGTGGCGAAATGGGCTTGATGCCCCCACTTTCAGGGGCGTGATGAATGGCGATAGCAGTCCGGGGAGCCGGATTGCAGTGGGTGCTTTGCTAGCTGGAACTGGCCGAACGGGGCCACCGTTTGGTCATTTTTGACGCGGCCGGCGGGGACTTGAAAAGGGCCAGCCTGCACAACGAAGGCAAGATCCACCTTGGCTATGTCTATGGCAAGGATGCCTCGAACCAGACGGCCATCGCTCTGGCCGAAGGGGTGTCACGGTTCGCGGAATTGCCGGCGCGTTGGTGGCCTGTGGAGGATATTGCTGCGACGGCTTCTGGTTCGTTCGACTAGATCGTGTCCCTGGGCGTGGTGTAGCTGGCCTTGAAGATCGCCGCGATTTCCGGCACGGGCCTGCTTGATCAGCGGGCCACGACGGGCAAGCTGATCAGGGGAGTGAGGAAGATCAGGAATTGGTCCGGGGGACCAATTCCCTGACGAACGCTCAAAGGCGCCATGGTTTCCAGTGTCATGTATCGGGCTCGCTGGACGGCCCATTCGTCGTTCTGTTCCAGCAGGAGCGCGCCGACGAGGCGGGTGATGGCAGCATCGTTGGGGAAGATGCCGACGACCTCGGTGCGGCGTTTGATTTCTCCGTTGAGCCGCTCGATGGGGTTAGTGGAGTGCAGCTTGGCCCGGTGCTCTTTTGGGAAGGTCATGTAGGCCAGCACATCGGGCTCGGCCCCGTCCATGATCGTCGCCAGCTTTGGCACCTTGGACCTGATCTGGTCAGCCACGGCGCGCCACTGGCTGCTGGCGGTTTCCGGGGTTTCTTGGGCAAAGGCTGTCGCGATGAAGGCCGAGACCACCCTGCGCCCAGTCTTTCCGGCATGGGCCAGCACATTGCGCATGAAGTGGACCCGGCAGCGTTGCCAAGTGGCGCAGAGCACCTTGGTGACGGCCCCCTTGATACCCTCGTGCGCGTCCAAGATCACCAGTTTGACGCCGCGAAGACCACGGCGGGTCAGCTTGCGCAAGAACTCGGTCCAGATCGGTTCGGCCTCCGAAGTGCCTATTTCCATTCCCAAAACTTCGCGGCGACCATCGGTGTTGACCCCTACCGCGATGATGACAGCGACGGAAACGACACGACCGCCGCGGCTGACCTAAAGGTAAGTGGCGTCGATCCAGAGGTAGGGCCAGTCTCCCTCGATGGGCCTGTCAAGGAAGGCCTTCACCTTGCCGTCGATCTCCTCGCAGAGCCGCGACACCTGGCTCTTGGAGATTCCCGACATCCCCATCGCCTTGACCACCCTCTCGCGGTTTGCAGGCAAACCGCTGCCGGGCAGCGGATCATCGACGGACCGCGTCGAAATGCCCTGAACATAAGCCTCCTGGATCACTGCCGTCAGCGCCTACTCGGCCATCCTGCGTGGCTCCAGAAAGCCCGGGAAATACGATCCCGTCCGAAGCTTGGGTATGCGCAACTCGACAGTCCCGGCCCTGGTTTCCCAGTCTCGGTCACGGTAACCAATGCGCTGCGCCTTTCGGCCGGGGTCTTTCTCGCCATAGGCAGCACCTGCCACAGCGCCAACCTCGAGCTCGATCAGCCGTTCGGCGGCAAAGCCAATCATCTCGCGCAAAAGGTCAGCGTCAGGCGTCTTCTCAACAAGCGCCCGCAGGTTCATCATCCCGCAGGTTCATCATATCGTAGGTCATCGGTCGTCCTTCCGGTTCTGGGTTGGCGTAAGCAACCAGACCCTAACCGGAAAACGCCGGTGACCACCTCAGACAGAACCTACACCACGCGGCGGGACACGATCGCTTGGGTTGGGCGGCGTCCAGCTCAATGCCGATCTACCCGTATCGCCGAACTTTGGTTGTTGAGAAATCCCGACCCGGGCTTTTGGGGGACTTTGTCCGAACGCTACCGCCGCGCCCTGATGCCGGAAAGCACCGCTTGGAAGAGGTAAAGCCGCAAGGGCGCAAGTTGCGGGGTGCCCGGGATCAAACAGTTCCTGATCCCGTAGGGTATTGCGGCACCTCGGCACACCGGCAATGCAACAAGGCGGCCCCGGCATTGACCGGGGTTGCCCGTCTTTGGATGACACCGACCGCGCCGGCAAGAAAGCACACGCCGGTCGGAAACTCGATCATCTCGCCCGGGCGCAATTCCTCGGTGACAACCGCGCAAGAGATGGACCAGACGCTGGCACCATCTGCGCCCAATGGGCCAAGGCATATCCGAAGGGCGGAACCATAGGCCAATGGGCGCTGGAAGATACCAGGCCAGGTCATGCGGTGTCCGACAATTCGTGCAGCGATCCAAGCATCACTGGGCCCTATTTCGTGCATGATAATGCGCATGACAGCCATCCGGGCCTTCTTCCGGCCCTTCACCCGCTGCGACAGCCCAAGCAAGACCATGGTCTTGCCAATTGCCATTCAGGGGCACACCACTTTCTGATCGATGATTGCGTATGGGCTTGTAACAAAGGGTCTTTGCCGCGCACGCATGTCGGGCCCTAGCTGCGCCTCGCGCCTTTGTAGCGCGTCATGCCGTTGCGGCCCAGGACCGTGGTGCTGGTACGGCGGTCGGCGTGCAGGATGCGCAGGGTCAGTTGTTTGGCCAGATACTCCCGCTCAAGGGCGGCAAAGGCGGGGTCGGTGGCAAGGTTGTGCCGCTCGCCCGGATCATTGACCATGTCGAACAGCAGGGCGGGAAGGCTGGGAAAGAATACGTGTTTATAGTGTTCATCGCGGATCACGCTCATCACGCATTCATCTTCGGAAATGCCCAAAGGTCCCGAGAATTCCGGTTCCGGTGGGCTTTTGAAATGATACTCCCAATGCACGAAATCACGCCACTTCGCAGGTGTCTCGCCCCTTGTGAACGGCATCAGCGACTGCCCGTCAAGCTCGGTCGGAAGGTCCAGCCCGACGAAGTCGAGCAGCGTTGGCACCAGATCGACGCTTTCTGTAAAGGCACTGATGCGGGTACCGTCAAAGGCGCGCGCCTCGGGCGCGGGGTCGCGGATGACCATGGGCAGATGCGACTGGTAATCGTGCCAGGACCCCTGATTGGCCAGCCAGTAGTCGCCGGCCGGGTCGCCATGGTCCGAGGTGAATATGATCAGCGTGTTGTCGTACTGACCGCTCGCCTTCAGCCAGTCGATCAGCCGCCCGATGTTATGATCAACCTCGGCCATCAGCCCGCAATAGGTGGCGCGCGCAGATTGCCAGTCCGCCAATGCAACGTCGCGCGCGCGACCTGTCAGGCCGGGATGCAACTCTTCCGCGCGACCGACCTCCATCTGGTGGGCCATAAACGGATGGATCACTTCGTCCTGCGGCTGTGGCATCCGGTTCATCGGGGCCAAAGACGCGGGATCGACCAGCCCGTTATAGGGCTCGGGCGCGACGAAGGGGGCATGCGGGCGCAGATAGCACAAAAGCGCGCACCAACCGGGGTCTTGCGCGCCCAGCCAGGCAATCATCTGATCGGTGAGAAAGGCCGTGTCGCTATCCTCAGCCTTGTAGCGGGCGGGGTGGCCGGCAATCCCGCCGTTGGCACTTGGCTTGGTATAATCAGCCTTGAAAAGATCGCTGTTGCGTTCAAAGACATAGCCGCGCCGCCGTAATTCGCCCAGCCAGGGCCAATGCCGCCCCACCATCAAGGTGGCCACATCCAGCCCCTGCATGATGCCGAAACCATCGCTGTCCAGCAGGGCCGGATCATTGGGATGACGATTGGTCGGGTCCGCCGCCGTATCAGAATAGCCGAACACGGTGGGCGCATAGCCGACGGTCCGCAGGTGCTGGGCAAAGGTGCGGTGATGTTCGGCCAGTGGTGCATGGTTCACGACGACGCGGTGGGTCATGCCGTAAAGCCCGGTGAACATGCTGGCACGCGACGGGGCACAGGGAAACATGTTGCCATAATGCGAATCAAAGGCCACGCCGTCGCGCATAAGGGCATGAAAGTTCGGGGTCAGGGCCGGGTCCATACCCAACTGATCATAGCGCCACTGATCGGGGACGATCATAAGGATGTTCTTGCGGGCGTTGGTCGCTGTGTTCATTGCTGTATTGTCTCTGGTTGAGAGGCTGTTTTCCAGTTTTGATATCAGAGATTTATGGACTGATCGTGACACCGGCTTTTCAGTCGTCCCTCTAGCCGGACTATGCCGACCAACTGTCACCGATTCGATTCATACTTAAGCTATCTGAATGGCTCATTGTTTGCAAAAGCAGAACATCACGGATCACCGCCAAAGGACCCATCATGACAATTTCGCGCTATGTAGTCGCCCTGGCCCTAGCCACGACCCTCGCCTCCCCCGCTGCTGCAGAAAAGGTGTTTCGTCAGGCCAATGACCTGAGCCTTGGCGGAGCGGAAAACCTTGACCCGCTGTCGTCGAACACCTGGATCACGCCCGTCGCCCTGATCTATTCCCGCCTGATGCGCGAAGGTGAAAACGGCGAGGCATCGCCGGAACTTGCGACCAGCTGGACCGCCAATGCCGAGGCGACGGAATGGACCCTGACGTTGCAACCAGGCGTGACCTTCCATGACGGCTCGACGTTTGACGCCGCTGATGTGGCATATTCCCTGAGCCGCATCGAAGATCCGGCGCTGGAAAGCCCGGTGGCAGCCGTTCTGGGGATCATCGACCGGGTCGAGGTCATTGACCCGATGACCGTCAAGATAATCCTCGAGGCGCCGCATGCCGGCCTGCCGCTGCTGTTGCTGGACTACCGCGTCCGGATCATTCCCGAAGGATCAGGCCCGACGATCACGGAAAACCCTGTTGGCACGGGCCCGTTCCGCATCGGGACCTTTGACCCGGAAGGTACGACGACCCTCGTGGCCTATGATGGCTATTGGGAAGGTCGGCCGCTCCTCGACAAGATGCAGTTCACCGCTATCCCCGATGCCGAAGCGCGCAATCAGGCGATGATGGCGGGCCAACTGGATTACAACGGTCTGACCGCAGCTCAGGTGCCGCTTTTTGCCGGCAACCCGGCCTTTCAGGTCCAGTCGTTTCCGGGCGGTGCCTGGAACGGGTTGGTCCTGCGCACCGATACCAAGCCGTTTGACGACGTCCGGGTGCGCCGCGCGCTGCGCATTGCGGTGGACCGCGCGGCGATGCTGAACCTGCTGGAAGGCGCAGACGGCGGTGTCGTGGGCTGTGACACGCCGGTCAGCGCCAGCGACCCTTACCGCGCCAACCTGGATTGCCCGCAAGATATCGCAGGTGCCAAGGCGCTTCTGGCCGAGGCCGGCTATCCCGACGGGATTGATGTCGAGCTGTTCACCTCGGACGTGTCGCCCGGCATGATCCAGTTTGCCGAGGTCTATCAGGCTCAGGTCGCGCCGGCGGGCATTCGTGTCGCCCTTACTTTGTCCCCCTCTGACGGCTTCTGGAGTGACGTCTGGATGAAGGAAGCCGCAGTCATCACCTCCTGGGACGGCCGCCCAGCCGATCAGTTCCTGAACGAGATCTTCCGCAGTGGCGTGCCAAACAACGAAACCTTCTACGCCAACGCGGATTTCGATGCGCTGCTGGACAAGGCACGCTCGACCATTGACGTGGCGGCGGCGCGGGAGCTTTACGTCCAGGCGCAGCAGATCATCTTTGAGGATGGCGGCGTCTTGATCCCCTTCCTCAAGAATGGTCGCCGGGTTTTGAGCGGCAATGTCACCGGTCTCCCGGTGAACCGTGAAGAGTTCATCCGCTGGCATCTGGTGGATTTGGCTCAGTAAGCGGAATTTGCATGAAAATCCGCCCAACCGCTGCTTGCGGCTGGGCGGGGTCTGTCTTGGAACGATTTGGGGTCTTGCATGTCGCCTTTGCGGCGATCAGTCGCCCAAGTCGATCTCTGCCCAGACTGGCTGGTGGTCTGACCCGTCAGCCGCATCGTCGATCCAGCCCTTGCGTACCATTGGGGCAAGGTCGGGCGTAACAAGGATGTGGTCGATCCGTTCGTCTGGATTGCCATCAACACCCGGGAATGTAACACCTTCTGTCTCGGCCAGCCCTGCAAGGGTCAGCGCGTCAGCAAAAAGGCCCTGCTCGATCAGGCGACCGGCCCAGGGGGTCATGGGGCCACAAAGTGTGGTGTACTCTGGCGAAGCGGGGGTCATGTTAAAGTCACCGGTCAGGATCGCCGTGGCAGGCATCGGCGGCACCTCGTCGCGCGGGACCATCATCCAGTCGGATCCAAAGTCGCTGTCGGGCGCGCCGGGGCCGTTGATCAAGGGGCCCTCGACCAACGCGGTTGCAAGGATTTGCACGATCGCCTCGGCTTGCTGCAGCCGAACACGAGGAGATATCCAGTTGAGATGGGTGACGTAAAGCCGGAAGGGCTTGTTCGGGTGGCCAATAACACATTCCATCAGGATCGAGGGGTCACTGACTTGCCCCAGCACAGTTGCGCGCGGCAAAGGCCAGGACCGCACTGACAGGATGGGCCAGCGCGATAGCACCATCAGGCCATACTGTTGCCGCTCGGTCGGGATTTGG
>CAMDHB010000114.1 GCA_945897655.1 Pseudorhodobacter antarcticus | reverse complement strand
CCATATCATCCCCGTGATGATCGGCGATCCCGTCAAATGCCGCATGATCAGCGACATCCTGATGCGCGATTGGGGCGTCTATGTGCAGCCCATCAACTACCCCACCGTCGCCAAGGGCACTGAACGTCTGCGCATCACCCCTTCGCCCTTCCACAGCGACGCCGACATCGACCATCTGGTTTCGGCACTTTCCGCCTTGTGGCAGCGTTGTGCTCTTGCCCGCGCCGTGGCATGAGCTAAATATCGGCAATCTAATCATCTGACGCACCGGAATCGGGCGCCGAAGGGAGACTTCAATGAAATCCAAACTTGCTCTGCTCGCCGTGCTTGCCATGGCTTGCACCCCTGCTCTGGCGGCAGGTGACGCTGCCAATGGCGAAAAAGGCTTCAAGCAATGCCAGACCTGCCATGCCGTGATTGACGACACCGGTGCCGTTCTGGCCGGCAAGGGCAAAGTCGGCCCGAACCTGTATGGCGTGTTCGGCCGCGTGGCTGGCAGCTATCCAGACTTCAAATATGGCGACAGCGTTGTTGCCGCTGGTGCCGCTGGTCTGGTCTGGGACGAGGCGACCTTCATCGAGTACGTCCAGGACCCGACCAAGTTCCTGCAAACCCGCCTTGATGACAAAAAGGCGAAAAGCAAAATGGCATTCAAGGTCAAGGACGCGGAAGCCGCTGCCGACCTGTACGCCTATCTTTCGCAGTTCAGCCCGGCTCCCGCCGCGCCGTGATCTGACACTGCCGAATGACAAGAGCCCCCGCTTTGACGGGGGCTTTTTCATGTCCAGCGGTCCAAAACTCAGCTGCGCGTGACCACCCGCAACCCCTCGCCCGCGCTATGCGTCCCCAAGGCCCGCTGCACCGTCAGTGCAATATCCCGCGCCGTCAGCCCCGCATCGGCATACATCGCCGCCGGGCTGGCCTGTTCGATGAACCGGTCCGGCAGGGTCATCGTCCGCACCATCACCCGCCCATCCAAGCCCCCGCTGTTGGCCAGATGCTGCAACACCAGTGCGCCAAAGCCGCCCATCGCCCCCTGCTCGACCGTGATCAGCAGCCTGTGATGCCGCGCCAACTGCCCGATCAGATCGGTGTCCAGCGGTTTCGCAAACCGCGCATCTGCCACCGTGGCTGAAATCCCCTCGGCCCCCAGCACCTCGGCCGCAATCAGGCATTCGGACAGATGCGCGCCAAAGGACAACAGCGCAACCGTCTCACCCTGGCGCACCACACGCCCCTTGCCGATCGGCAACACCCGGCCACGGGCAGGCATCTCGGCCCCCACGCCCTCGCCACGCGGATAGCGGAAGGCGATCGGCCCCTCGTCATGGGCCGCCGCCGTGGCAACCATGTCGACCAGTTCCGCCTCGTCCCCCGCAGCCATCACCACGAACCCCGGCAGGTTGGACAGAAAGCCCACATCAAACGCCCCGGCATGGGTTGCCCCATCCGCACCCACCAGCCCCGCCCGGTCGACGGCAAAGCGGACGGGCAGGCCCTGCAAGGCCACGTCATGCACGATCTGGTCATAGCCGCGCTGCAAAAAGCTGGAGTATATCGCCACGAACGGCTTCAATCCGCCAGCAGCCAAGCCTGCGGCAAAGGTCACGCCATGCTGTTCGGCAATGCCCACATCGAACACCCGCGCCGGGAACCGCTTGGCCATGATGTCCAGCCCCGTGCCCGACGGCATCGCCGCCGTGATACCCACGATCTTGCCATCCCGCGACGCCTCATCCGTCAGGGCCTGGCCAAAGACGGTGGTATAGGCCGGTGCGTTTGCCTTGGCCTTGACCTGCGTCCCTGACCCCACATCGAACTTGGCCACCCCGTGATACTTGTCCGCCGCCGCCTCGGCCGGGGCATAGCCCTTGCCCTTGACCGTCACCGCATGGATCAGCACCGGCCCCGTCGCCCGCGCCTTGGCCGCGCGCAGTGTGGCCAACAGCACAGGCATGTCATGCCCGTCAATCGGCCCGATATAGCTGAACCCCAACTCCTCGAACAACGTGCCGCCACCGGGCATGCCCGTCACCAGCGCCCGCGCCCGCCGTGCGCCATCGCGCAGGGGCCCCGGCAACGCCGCCTCAAACCCCGCAGCCACGTCGCGCATGGCGGCAAAGGGCGCATTGGTCGACAGCCCCGTCAGATATTTCGACATCGCACCCACCGGCGGGGCAATACTCATGTCATTGTCGTTCAAAATCACGAACAGCCGCTGGCCCAGATGCCCCGCCGCGTTCATCGCCTCGTACGCCATGCCCGCCGTGATGGCCCCATCGCCAATCACCGCAATCGCATCGCCCGTCGGCTGCCCCATGTCGCGCGCCACGGCAAAGCCCAGCGCAGCGGAAATCGACGTCGACGAATGCGCCGCGCCAAACGGGTCATATTCAGACTCCGACCGCTTGGTGAACCCAGACAACCCCCCGCCCTGCCGCAACGTCCGCATCCGGTCGCGCCGGCCCGTCAAAATCTTGTGCGGATAGCACTGGTGGCCCACATCCCAGATCAACTTGTCCACCGGCGCATTGAACACCGCATGAATGGCCACCGTCAGTTCCACCACCCCCAGCGACGACCCCAGATGGCCACCCGTCTCGGACACCACCGAAATCGTCTCGGCCCGCAGTTCATTCGCCAGCAGGCTCAACTCGGCATCGCTCAGGGCCCGCAAATCCGTTGGGGTCACAACGCGGTCTAGGGTCGGGGTGTCAGGGCGCATCTCTCTCACCTTTCATCTGTCGAAGCCTGCTTGGAAAAAAGGTGCCGTGTGGAGGGCACACGGCACCAGTTTCCTGAAGCCATCAGGAAGGGAACAGGGTAATGGAGCACCCTGTGGCCCGGGCCGGCTGAAGTGGCCCGAGTGGTTTGCAGGGCCGGGCGTTGCCGCCCAGACCCCGATTCATGGCCTAGACGACCGCGTCAACCTGGGTCATCTCAATCGCGCTGAAGGGCGAAGGGCCTTCCTTGCTGCGCTCGGGCAGCAGCATCCCCGCCAGCCAGATCGCAACCAGAACCGCAGCAATGGCCAGGATAAAGATCCCGCCCAGAAACGCGCCCCAGATCATCTGACCCAGCATCCATACCCGCAGGCGGATCGTCGGGTGCTCATTGTCGTACACGAACTCTTTGTCAGACATGACTATCCCCTAGTCCAGCGGCGCATAGCCGTGGTCCTGTGCCCAGACAAACCAGTTGTCCACGACAGTCCCGGTCAACAGAATGCCGATCCCACCAGTCACGCCCACCAGAACGGCGAACCACCAGGCCCAGCGGTGAATGCCCTCCATTGTGGCGTTGAACCCCATGGTCCAGCGCCAGAACAGGGCCGCGCGTTCCGAGGCGGTGCCCCGGTCCACGATCTGCTCCAACTCGCGGTCCCCGCCCAGACGGGTCACCGCTAGAATGGTCGCCCCGTGCATCGCAAACAGCAGCGCCGAACCATACAGGAAGGCGATCGAAAGCGCGTGGAAGGGGTTGTAGAACAGGTTGCCATAGGTCAGCGAGAACAGGTTGGTCCAGTCCAGGTGCGGGAAGATGCCATAAGGCACCGCCTCGGACCAGCTGCCCATCATCACCGGCCGGATCAGACCCAACACCAGGAACAACCAGATCGCCCCGGCAAACGCCCAAGAGACATGCTTGCCCATGCCCAGCGCCTCGGCCCGCAGATAGGTGCGAACCCACCAGGTCAGCACCGAGATCAGCAGGAAGAACGACGCCAGCAACCACAACCCGCCCTCAGCCATCGGCGGCACCCGCAGGCCCCACTCCGGCCCCGGGGGCTCCAGCGCCATCCAGAACAGATCGCGCATGAACACACCCGGGTTGTATCCGGCCACGTGCCAGAACCAGGCCCCGCACAGCATGAACCAGATCGCACCAGTCGCGACCGAGATCACGCCGAAGGTGCCCAGATAGATCGGCCCCAACTGTGCGTTCCCGAACCAGCCCGCCAGTGTCGAGAAGCTGGCGCTTTTCGTGCGGTTGCCAACCTCGACATCCTCGACCATACCCATTTCAGGCTGCGCACGCACCTGAACTTGGGTGAATATGTTCTGATACTCAGCCATTTACGCCTCCAGGAAGATCCACCCAGAAGGGCAGTTGCAGCCACCAGTTCCACCAGTCGACCCATTGGTCAAACCAGATCGTGCCGGAAATCAGGATACAGATCGCGCTCCAGAACCCGGCGTTCAGCGCCAAGAGCAGCCCCAGACGGTGAATGCCCAAGGTGCCGACCGAATAGCCGATCAGATCGCGAAAGAACGTGTCCTCATGGTCCGGCGTCTTCATCAACTGCCCTTTGGGCGGGTTGGCTGCCGACAGGATCAACCCGCCATGCAGGGCCAGCGCCAGTGCGTTGGTGAAGAAGAAACTCACGGCCAGCATATGCACCGGGTTGTAGTGAAAGTTGCCGTAGGTGTAGCCCGTGTTGCTGACCCAATCGAGGTGGCTGAAGATGCCATAGGGGAACGCATAGCCCCAGGCCCCCATCAACATCGGCCGGATCACCACCAGCGTCACATAGGCAAAGATTGCCACGCCAAAGGCTGCGGGTACATGCAGCCCGATCCCCAGCTTGCGGCAAATCTCAACCTCGCGCAGCGCCCAGCTGACAAAGGCCCCGATCGCGCAAACCGTGATGATCTGCCACAACCCGCCTTCCATCAGCGGCGCGGCCGCCAGCCCCATTTCAACCGGCGGCGGATCGATCGAGATCAACCACGGGTTCCATGTCGGACCCATCGCAGCGCCGTAAAAGATCAGCAAAGTACCAAGGGTCGCGAAGAAGAACGCCGTGACCCCAAAGAATCCCACGTAGAATGGCCCGACCCAAAAGTCGAACAGGTTCCCGCCCACAAGGGTGCCGCCAGGCACCCGATACTTTCGTTCGAAGCTGAGCAGTGCCATGCTTCCCTCTCCGCGCTTTCCAGACCACCCCTGACCCTTGCACATCAGGCGCAAAGCTTGGGCAGTCTTTTGACCAAATTCAGTAGGTTACGGGCGACCGCCGGCCGCCCGCAACAAGAGCAGTCCCAGTTACTCGGTCGGGGCGACGCGGCTGTACTTTGCCGCGGCGATGTCGAACCAGTTGTAGCTGGGGTTGCTGAGCAGCACGAGATGGATCATCGCTGCCAGCAAGAACAGGAACACGCCCTGCGCCACGAACACGCGGCGCGGATCGAAGATCAGCCAGATTTTATAGAACTTGCCCATTCTTCATTCCCCTCAGAACCACGGACGCCAGATGTACACTGCGAAGTGAGCTACGACAGCGATGGTCACGAACAACCAAAGCCCGCTCATATAGACAGCATGCAATTCTTGCGCCTGAGACTCAGTAAGACCTGTGAAACTCAGGTCAGATTTATCAGCCATTCTATCCTCCGGATCGTCAGACTGACGCCGCATTCCCTGCGGCCGGGCCACGGTGGGACGGAATGCCCCTCCGACGTTTCACCCCCTGACGGGGGGGTGAATTCTGTGAACGCGGCGCCTTAGCCGCGGAAAATCATGGGCGTGATGGACGCGGCATCATGCCAGGCCCGCCGCACCGGCCCAGAGCCCGGCATATGCAGCGTCCACAGCAGCGACCCCACCCAGGCCAACGCCTGTACTGGCAAGGCCAGCACAAAGATCAGCGCAAAGTAGACAAAGAACTCGGCTTTCGGCACGCGGTGGCCGTGTTGCGGCATTCCCCCGGCGGTTTGATCGCTCATTTCTTCTCTCCCTCGGTTTGTGCAAACGCGCCACCCGGCAACGCTTCCACGGTTTCTCGAACGACCCTCTCGGCGCCGGCGTCCAGCGCCGCCTTCTCAGCCGCATCGCGCAAGGTCCGCGCGGCGCTGATCCGGGTCAGGATCGGATGTTGGTTCACGATGCGGTCCAGTGCCGCCTGCGCATCGACATCCCAGGGGAAGTCACGGCGCAGTGTGGTGGGGGTGGACGCGACACTATCCATGTCGCTGCCCAGGGGCAGAATGTGGAACAGCGCGTCAAACAGGCTGTTGCACACCTCTTGCAGGATCCAGACGGCCCCGCTGTAACCCATCATCGGCGACCCGGTATGACGACGGATCGCCGCCCCCGGAAAGCTTGCCGGAATGTAGCTGGGCGCAGGCCCGAACCCGGCCTTCAACTCGGCCAGATACATCCGTTCGTTGATCGACCCCATCACGACCAGCGGCCTGTGCTTCTTCAGCATCGCCCGCACCGCTTCGTTATTGGTCTTTTGCCCCGGCACCCGCGCCACCGCAAAGGCGCAGGGCAGCCCCAGATCGCTTTCCAGATAGTTCCGGATGCCCCGCGCATAGGTTTCCGTCGCCACGATGGCAAAGGACGCCGTCGCAAAGAAATCCTGGGTAACAGAACGCCACAAATCCCAGATCGGCTTCAGCGTCGAATGCTTTTCCCGCTCGATGAACGGTTCCGGGTCCAGCCCCAGCATCTCGCCCAACTTCCGCAGGAATTTCGTCGTGCTGTCCATCCCGATGGGGGCCTGAAGGTAGGGCTTGCCCAGAACCTCGGCCAACCCGCGCCCAAACTCGCGGTACATGCAGATGTTCACATCCGCATTCACCAACCGACGCATCTCGGCCACATGGGCGCCCAAGGGCATCACCATGTTGATCTCAGCGCCAATACCCTCCACCAGACGGCGGATCTCATGCAGGTCCGACGCCATGTTGAACACGCCGTACATCGGCCCCAGGATGTTCACCCGCGGCTTTTGCCCCGGATCACGGTCCATCTCGGGCGGCATCCGGCCCTTGGTCATGCCAAACTCGGTGAAGATCCAGGTCATCGCCCGGTCCGCCGTTTGCCACTGATCCTCGTCAATCGTGCGCGGCAGGAACCGCTGAATGTTGGTGCCCATCGGCGTGACGCCACCACCAATCATCTCGGCAATCGACCCTGTGACAACCACCGCAGGCAAGGCAGGGTCCAATGTCTGCCAGGCCCGCCGCATCGCCCCTTCGGTGCCATCACGGCCCAGTTCTTCCTCACCCAGACCCGTCACCACAATCGGCAACTCATGCGGCGGCAACCCGTCTGTGTAATGCAGCACCGAGGTCACCGGCAGGTTCTCGCAGCCCACCGGACCGTCAATCACCACTTGCAACCCTTTGACGGCACAGAACGCATAGACCGCGCCCCAATATCCGCCCGCCCGATCATGATCCTGCACCAGCATCAGATCATCTCCTCGGCCTTGGCGGCCTTGGCAGCTTTGTCCAGCTTCTTTTGATGCTGCGCCCGGAAGTCCGGCCGCAGGTTCGGCGCACCTTCCCAGATGCCCGCAGTGTCTTGGCTGCCGACCCCCTCAAAGAACGCCTTCATGTCGCCCATGCGCGCCCGCCCGGCGATGGCCGCATTGACCACCTGCCCCAGCGATCCCGCACCCGCAGGCCCCATCAAGGGCCGCGCCGAAATCAGGTTGGTGAAGTACAGCGACGGAATGGCCTTCTCCTTGGCCTTTTGCACCAGCGGAGTCGTCCCGATCGCCAGATCAGGCTTCACCGCCTCCATTGCCGCCAGATCATCCTCCAGGCTGGCGCGGAATTTCACTTTGACGCCACGCGCCTCCAGCCAATCCCGGTCCGGCTCACTCCACGGCGTGCGCGGGCAGGCGGTACCGACATAAGGCACCTCGGCCCCGCTCTCGATCAGCAGCCGTGCGACCAGCAGTTCAGACCCTTCATAGCCCGACAGCGTGATCACACCCTTGATCGGCGATCCCGCCAGCGCACCCTTGATCGCCGGCCCAAACGCATTCTGCGCCGCCGCAATCCGTGCCGGATCAACGTTATACGCATCCCCAATCGCCGCCATCCAGGCCATCGTGCCGTCCAGACCAACCGGGGCCGACCCCACGACCTTGCGCCCCGCCGACTGGAACTCCCGCACCGCCGCTGTGTAGAAGGGGTGAATCGCCGCCACGACATCGCAGTCCAGCGCCGCATACAACTCGCGCCACTCGCGGCATGGCACCACCGGCCCAGCAGCCAGACCCATCGGCCCCAGCATCGCGCCAATCATCATCGGGTCCGCCGGGAACATCTCGCCCAGCAGTGCCACGGTCGGACGGTCATGCTTGCCACCCGCTGGGGCCGCCACCGGCCCCGCCTCAATCTCGGCCCGCGCATATTTCAGCATGGCGCCCGCCAACACATCCTTGGCCTCGGCATGGGTCGGGATCCCGAACCCCGGCACATCAATGCCGACAATCCGCACCCCATTGATTTCGCTGGGCAACAGCTTCAACGGCACGCCGCTGGCCGTCGGCACACACAGGTTCGTCACCACAATCGCGTCATACCGCTCCGGGTCCGCCATCTCATGCACCGCGTCGCGGATATCCTCGAACAGCTTGCCGGTCACCAGAGATTCCGAGTTGAACGGCACGTAGCCAACCGACCGCCGCGCCCCATAGAAATGCGACACGAATGTCAGCCCGTACACACAGCAGGCCGAGCCTGACAGCATCGTTGCCACCCGGCGCATCCGCAAACCCACTCGCAGCGACCCGAACGCCGGGCACATCGATTGCGGCTTGTCATGCGGCCCCTTGGGGTAATCGGCGGCGAACTGGTCCAGCAGTTCCGACTTGCCCGCAGCCCGCGCCGCAGCCTCCATCGTGGTGCCCGAATGGCAACCCATCCCGTCGACCGGGGCAGCCACAGGTGCCGCCTCCGCAACGGCTGGCCCTATGTCGGCCAGCGGTGCCTCATGGGCGTTGTCGTACCCGACCTCGCCCTTAGACATTGTCATACACCACTTCCAGCGACTTCTTCAGAACCGCGTTCTTGCCCCGCATGTCGGCATCCGACGCGGGCGTCAGCACAAAGTCCGCCCCCGTGACTTCGGCCGAGAACAGGCTCAACAACCCATCCTGATTGACCGGCGCAGGCCGCACCGGCGGGGCAACCGCCACCGCTTCGGCCAGCGACGCGAACATCGGGCCCCACTCGCTGTCATAGCTGCCAACGATCTGATAATTCGCAGATTTCTTGCGCAGGTCATCATTCTGCGGGATGGCCGCCAGAACCGGAATGCCGACAGTCTTGGCGAATGCTGCCGCCTCGCCCGTGCCGTCATCCTTGTTGATCACCAGCCCCGCGATGCCGACATTGCCGCCCAGCTTGCGGAAATACTCGACCGCCGAGCAAACGTTGTTGGCCACATACAGCGATTGCAGGTCGTTCGACGCAACCAGAATGACCTTCTGCGCCATGTCCCGCGCAATCGGCAACCCGAACCCGCCGCAAACCACATCGCCCAGGAAGTCCAGCAGGACATAGTCAAAGTCCCAATCATGGAACCCCAGCTTTTCCAGCAATTCGAACCCGTGAATGATCCCGC
>CAMDHB010000113.1 GCA_945897655.1 Pseudorhodobacter antarcticus | reverse complement strand
ATCAAGTGGAGTGGTGCCGGCATGACCATCCATACCGATCACCTCGACGTCGAGCCATTTCAGTCCCTGCACCGAGGTGACGATGCCGACTTGATGACCCCGAGCCTCCAGCTGCGGACCCTGTTCGATGTGGAGTTCGAAGAACGCCCCCATCGGAAAGGCTCCTGCTGCCTGCGGACCGCGCCAGCCGCGCGCGGAAGCCTCCTCGACGAACGAAACCCCGTCGGCGTCGCGGATCGCGTCAAGCCCGTCATCAGTAATGTTGCCTACGAACCACGAGGACCCCATCAGGCCGGGGCCAAAGCGCACGCCTTCCTCATTCGTCCAGTTGATAACGGCTATAGGGGCGCGGGTTTCGATGCCGGCATCGTTGAGTGTTTCGACCACCTCGAGTGCTGCCAGCACGCCCGAGATGCCGTCAAAGCGGCCGCCGTGGGGCTGAGTGTCCAGATGGCTGCCCGCTGCGATGGGCGGCAGGCTGGGGTCGGTGCCGGCGCGCAGGGCGAACATGTTGCCCGCCGCATCGACCTGCAACGACATGCCAGCCGCAGCGCACCAAGAGGCAAAGAGGCTGCGGGCGGCGGCATCCTCGGCCGACATGGCAAGGCGGCAGTTGCCGTCGCCGGGGATGGCGCCGATTTTAGCCATCTCCATATGGCGCGACCACAGACGTTCAGCGTTGATTCGCAGGTTGCCGGTGTTTCGTTGAATGTTCACAGGTTGCGCTCCTTCCGTCCGCTGACCAGTTGCGAGACCATGACAGCCACCACAAGCGCCCCGCCGTAACACAGGTCCTGCACAAAGGTGCGGAATCCCAGAACCGACAGGCCGTTGATGCCTGTCACAAGGAAATAGACTGCAACCACCGAACCCCATGGGTTGAAGCGGCCCGGTGTGATACAGGTGGCCCCCAGAAAGGCCGCAGCAAAGGCTGGCAGCAAAAGCATGGTGCCCGAACTTGGGTTGGCTGACCCGGTGGTGCCGGTATAGATCAGCCCCGCAATCGCGCCCATTACGCCAGAGGCCACGAAGGACAAGAGCCGCACCCGCCCGACGGCGATACCGCTGAGCCGCCCAACCTCGCGCCCGCGTCCCGTGAACAGCAGTTGCTGGCCAAAGGCGGTGTAGGACAGCACATACCACATCGCCGCGGCCAGCCCGATGGCATAATAGAACGCGATCGGGATGCCCAGGAAACGTTCAATAATAGACCATTGCATCAGGGCACGCGCTACGCCGCCGATGGTCTGGCTGTCGGATATCCAAAGGGTGATGCCGTGCAGGAAGGTGCCCACGCCCAGTGTCACGATCAGCGAATGAACGCGGAAATACAGTGTCAGCGCCCCGTTGATCGCCCCCACCAATGCCCCCAGAACCAGAACGGTCGGAATGATGACCCACAGCGGCACGCCCAGTTTCGCCGACAGGATCGCGGTCACCATCGACACAAAGGTCAGCACCTGCGCGATGGACAGATCGAAATCCCCCGCCGTCAGCGGCACGACAAGGCCAAGGGTCACAATGACCAGCACCGCCTGGGAGCCGAAGATGGTCGAAAAGTTCGACCATGTCAGAAAGGTATCCGGACGCATCGCGCCGAACAGCAGGATCACGGCGACCCAGACGATCACAAGGCCAAAGCGTTCGACCTGATAGGCAAGGTTAAGCTGGCGCATTGGTCCGGTTCTCCTGATAGCAGGCATGGGCGATGGCGGATTTCGTCACATCATCACCGGCAAGCTCGGCCTTGATCCGGCCCCGGTCAAAGACCAGAACGCGGTGGGCGATGGTTTCAAGCTGTTCAAATTCCGATGTGGCGCAGATGACCGAGGTGCCGCTGCGACACAGTTCGACCAGGCGGTCGTAAATCTCGCGCCTCGCCCCCACGTCGATGCCCTGCGTCGGTTCGTCCAGCAAGACGAGGCGAGGGCCCAGTTGCAGCCATTTGCCCAGGACCAACTTCTGCTGGTTGCCGCCCGACAGTTCCGAGGCGGGTTGATTTGGGTGATCGACCTTGACGGCAAAGCGGGCCATGAGGCTGGCAGTGATCTCGGACAGGCGGCGGTGGTTCAGCTTCAAGGCGCTGTGGCTGCGGCCCAGCAGGGGCAGCGTGACGTTTTCGGTCAGCGACAGGTCCAGCGCCAGGCCGGCGCGCTGGCGGTCAGCGGGGATCAGGGCAATGCCAGCGGCGATGGCGGTTGCGGGGGTCATGCGGGTCAGGTCGTGCGTGGCAGGGGGCAGGTTCAACTGGCCCTGCCTTGCCGGCGTGGCACCCGACAGAAGATAGGGGACTTCGTCATAGCCCGAGCCGATAAGGCCGGTCAGGCCCAGAATCTCGCCGGAACGCAGGGTGAAGCTGACATCGCGGACGATCTGGCCGGACAGGGCGCTGATCTGAATGGCGGGCGTGGCGCTGGCGGCATAGGGGCCGATCACGCGCTCGGTCGTCATGGAACGGCCAACGATGGCGGCCACGATCTGGGCGCGGTCGGTGCTGGCGGTTTCAAAGCTGCCGATCACCTCGCCATCCCGAAGAACGGTGGCGCGGTCGGTAATTTCCATCACCTCATCGATGTCATGGGAGACGAAGATGATGCTGACGCCAGTGGCAGTCAGGCGGCGCATGGTGGCGAACAGCACCCGCACATCCTCGATCGGCAAAAATGGCGTGGGTTCGTCCAGCACCAGCACCCCGCCAAAGCCATGAGCGCGGTGGACCTGCACGCGGTCGGCGGCCCGCACGATGGCAAGCTGGGCACGTTCAACCGGCGACAGGACGCTGACAGGGGCGTGAGGATCAAGGGCCAGGTGATGGTCGGCGAACAGCCGGCGGGCGCGGGCGGCCTCGGCACCCCAGTTGATGGCCCAGGGGTTCAGACGGTCGTAATCCCCGGCGATCAGGTTTTCCAGAACAGACGCATCGGCCAGCAGGCCCAGGTTCTGGTGAACAAAGGCCAGTCCATGCGCCTCGCTTTTCCCCAGGGGGATCGGCAAGACGATGGGCTGGCCGTCGATGTCAAGGCTGCCCTCGTCAGGCGCGTGAAAGCCTGACAGGATCTTGATCAGCGTCGATTTGCCCGACCCGTTCTTGCCCAGAAGCCCGTGGATTTCCCCGGGCATCACGGTCAGGTCCGCGCGCGACAACGCACGGACCCCACCAAAAGCCTTGGTCAAACCACGGATCGCCAGACGCGGGGCGGGCTGATCGGTCACTCAGCTAGCATCCACAGGTCTTTGTAGCCCGCCTGATAGGCGTCGCCATAGCCCATGGCTGCATCTGCAGGGGCACCGACCTCGGCCACGTTCTCGGCGCTGAACACGCGCAGCGGAACCTTGCTGTCACGGATCGCCTCTTGGCCACACAGCAGGCGCATTTCGGCGTCCAGCATGGCATGGGCGATCCAGTCCAGGTTTTCACCGATGTCCATTTCGACCGAGCCATCGCGGATCAGGTCCAGCGCGAAGGGCGTGCCGTTGAAGGTGGCGACCTTGACCGCATCGCCCTTGCCGGCGATGGCGATGGCGGGGGTCACGAAGGTGGACATGCTGTCATAGATCGGGATCACATAGTTCAGGTTGGCGTTCGATTGCAGCGCACCAGCGACGGTCGGCTGGATCTTGGTGGCCCATTCGATGATCGGCACGTTGACGATTTCATACTTGCAGTCCGGGCAGTTGGCCGCAAAAGCCTCAGTCAGGCCAGAGACGATGCTGTCGGTCGACAGCGCCTCGTTCGAGACCAGAACCAGCGCATTGGTCTTGCCGCCGGTCTTGGAGATGGTCCAGTTCGCCATCAACTCGCCCGCTTTCTTGTAGTCGATGGCGGTGGCTGCATCGACGCCTGCGGGTGCGTCCTGTTCGAGGCCCGTCAGGTGCGAGGTGACGACCTTGACGCCTGCGGCCTGAGCGGCAGCAACCTGAGGTTCAAAAAAGCGCGGATCGGCACCGGCCAGCAGGCTGACAAGATTGAAGCCGTTGTTCACGGCGTGTTCGATGCCTTGAATCCACTGGGTTGGGTCGCCCTGGTTTTCCCAGACCATGTGCTCAAAACCCAGCTTGGCGGCCAGTTCACCTTTGTGGTCCGAGATGGTCTTGATGAACGGAATGGCGCTGGAGGCCGGGATGGTGAATATTTTTTTGTCGGCCATGCAGGCTTTGGCATCAAAGGCCGGGCCGGGCGCCGTAAAGGTGGGCAGGCCCGAATAGCTGGCGATGGCTTCGGTCGCCGCGGCCACGCCATCTTGGGCATAGGCCGGAGAAAGGGACGCAAGTCCCAGCGCCGCTGCAAGCGACGTCGTGCGAAGGTGCGATGTCATGTCGTTCAATCCCTGATGAAGGTGGACTTTTCTTCTGCGGTCTTCACGTCTTTTGCCCGCGCAGGGCCTGCGTCGCCGCAAGGTCCAGTCGAGCACCGTTTATGATGACGCCGTAAGCCGTTCGCGCCATGTCAGCGTCGAGCAGACCGTCCAGCACATCATCAAGAACATCTTCGGGCGCCCGCAGCATCGGGTCGCCATATCCGCCGCCGCAGGGACCATAGGCCGTGATCCGGTCGCCCCGTGCGAGGTGGCGGTAGGGGATTTTGGACGGCAGGTTTTCCATGCTTCCATCAAGATGCGAAAGTTCAACCTTGGCCGGAGAGCCGTCGGAACCGCCAAGGAAGCCCCATGGGTTGAACCGCTGGCCATCGCCTTCGACCGAGACAGCCCCATCCTCAAGGAGTTCAAAGGAACGGATCGACCCGATGCCGCCGCGCCATTGACCGGGTCCGGCCACGTTTTCGCGCAGTTCATAGTTCAGCACGCGCAGCGGCAGATGGCTTTCGATATCCTCGACCGGGTTGTTGCGGGTGTTGGCGTAAAGGGTGTCAACCGCGTCCATGCCATCCTTGCCGAACCGGCCGCCATAGGCACCTTCCATGATCTCCATATGCACCCAAGGGTTGCCTTGGGAAACGCCGGAAAACGCCATGACGCGCAGGTTGCCGATGCCGGCGCTGACCTGTTGCGGCACGGCGGGGGCAATCGCCTTCATCACCGTATCGGCCAGCGCGTTGCCGGGGCAGAAGCGGGCTATGACGGGGGCGGGATATATCGGGTTGGCAAGGCAGCCCTTGGGGGCGAAAATAGTGATGGGCCGTGTCAGCCCGCTGTTTTGCGGGATGTTGCCATAGACATCGCTGTCCAGAAGGATAGACCGCAGCGTCAGCCAGACCGCGCAATCGACAGTTCCAACGAAGGGCATGTTGATGGGTTTGTTCGTGGTCTGCGGCGCGGTGCCCGTCAGATCGACATGGATGTCCGAGCCTTTGATGGTCAAGGTCGCCTCGATCGGCAGTTCCTTCAAGGCGGGATCGGCGCTGTCAAGATAGCCGTCGATATAGGTGCGGGCGTTGTAGACCCCGTCCGGAATGGCCGAGATTGCATCGCGCATCAGCTTTTCGGAATAATCGAGCAGGTCTTCATAAGCGCCGGTGACGGTTTCCAGCCCGTATTGATCCAGCAAACGGGCGTAACGGTCTGCCCCGATGCGGGCGGCGGCGACCTGCGCCTCCATGTCTCCCACGACCAGATCCGCGATGCGGATGTTGGAGCGCAGAATCTGCCAGACCGGTTCCACCTTGCGCCCGGCGTCATAGACGCGGATGGCCTTGAACTGCAGACCCTCGGCATAGGCGTCAACGGCGTCCACGATGCCGCAGCTGCCCGGCGTAAGGGCGCCAATGTCCAGATGATGGGCCGTGGTCACCGAAAAGCCCGCCAGAACGCCCTTGTGGAAGATCGGCACCGCAAAGCCCACGTCGGGCCCATGCGAAGCGCCACCATAGGCGTCATTGTGCATGAACACATCGCCCGGATTGACTGTATCGCCGCGCTTGGCCAACTCGCGCAGGATGCCTTCGATATAGCCAGGGATCGGCCCCGATTGCAGCGGGGTGGACATGGTGCATTCACACAACTGCCGCCCGGTGGAATCGGTCAGCGCCGCCCCGAAATCCTCGGATTCGCGGATGATGCTGGAATAGCTCATCCGCATCAGCTTGTGGCCCATCTCGATGGCGATGTTTTCAAGAGCCCCGTGGATGACGGCGGCCAGAAACGGATCAACGCGGGTTTTCATTCTTGCAGCCCCCGATCAAAGGTCATGCGCACATTGCCGAACCGGTCGGCGCTGTAGATCCAGCCGGGCGGGACCACGGTGGTCGAGTCGGTCTGCAACAGGATCGCGGGGCCGCGCATGTCTTGGCCAACCGGCAGGCTGATGCGGTCCAGATAGGGCGTGTCAAAGGTTTGCAGCACATCGTTCACGCGGAACACACAGCGCCCGCGCCCGATTACCTGGGGCTGGGCGGCGCCGGCATAGGCCGAGGGTTCGCCCAGCTTTTCCACCTCGCCAATGCCACGCACCTTGACGGTGACAATCTCGATCGGACTGGCCTCGAAGGCATGACCGTATTCGGCGCGGTGACGGTCGTGGAAGGCCGCCCAGACCTGTTCCAGCGTGGCCTCGGTGATCTCGCCTGCCGGGAAGTCGATTTTCAGCTCATACCCCTGCCCCACATAACGCAGATCGCCCTGCCGCAACATGCGAGTGCGTGCCACCTGCACGCCATCCTTGGCGAAAATGGCGGCCAATTCGGTTTCCATATCTCTGAACAGGCCCTGTAGGCGGCCTGTGTTCAGCGCGCCCTTGACGGCAAAGGCGGTGCGCAGGGCGTGGTATTCCAGATCGGCGGTCAGGAGGCCGATGGCCGAAGTGATGCCGGGATGGGGCGGGATCAGCACCTGCCGCACGCCCAGCATGCCCGCCACTTCGGCAGCATGCAGCGGCCCTGCCCCGCCAAATCCGCACAGGGTGAAGTCGCGCGGATCGATGCCCTTTTGCACGGTGCGCGAGCGGATCGCGTTGGCCATGTTGCTGTTCAGAACGGTCAGCGCGCCTTCTGCCGTCTCATCCGGGGTGCGGCCCAGTTCGTCCGCCAGTTTGGCGATGACACGGGTTGCAGCCGCAGCATCCAGCGTCATCTGACCGCCCAGGAAGTTGTTGGCGGCGAGCCTGCCCAGCACAAGGTTGGCGTCGGTCACGGTGGGCAAGGTGCCCCCCTTGCCATAGGCGGCGGGGCCGGGATCGGCTCCGGCGCTTTCGGGACCAACGCGGAAGGCATGGCCACGGTCCAGATAGGCGATGGACCCACCGCCCGCCCCGATGGTGTGGATGTCGATCATCGGCAGCATCACCGGGAACCCCGCAATCGAGGCGCTGCGGGCATCCGCCTCGGACAGACGTCCATCTCGGATGATGCCGATGTCGGCACTGGTGCCGCCGATGTCCAGCGTGATCAGCCGGTTGGTGCCGGCATGTTCACCAACCCAGGCTCCGCCGCGCACGCCAGCGACCAGACCTGACAGCAGGGTGGTGGCAGGGCGTTCGGCAATCATCTCGGGCGTGGCAAGACCGCCGCTTGATGTCATGATGCGGAAGGCACCGGTCACCCCGAGGGCGTGTAACTCGTCCTGCAATTCGCTGATGTAACTGCGGACCTTGGGACCGATGAAGGCCGACATGGCCCCGGTCGTGAACCGCTCGAACTCGCGGAACTGCGGCGAGACCTCGGCCGAGGTGGTGACGAACACATCCGGCAGGATATCACGCACGATCTGCGCGGCGCGGCGTTCATGTGCCGGGTTCACATAGGAGAACAAGAAACCCACCAGAATGGATTCCACCCCTGCCAGGCCCAACTCCCGCGCCATTGCTGCGACGGCGTCCTCGTCCAGCGGCACCAGTTCGGCACCGGTCGAATCCAGACGGCCCGCGACTGTCTTGCGAAAACGGCGGCGTATTAGCGGGCGGCTTTGCCAAGGTAAATCCTGCATGATCGAATAATGCTGCGGGCGCTGGTGCCGACCGATGTGCAGCACGTCGCGGAAGCCGTCATTCGTGATCATGCCCGTAACGGCTCCGCCATGTGTCAGCATCGCGTTGGTGCCCACCGTGGTGCCATGGAAAACGCTGTCAATCTGGCGCGGTTCGATCCCCGCAAGGGCACAAATCGCCTTTACGCCGTTGACGAAACCCAAGGCGGGGTTCGACGGCGTCGATGGTGTCTTGTGGATCGTCACCTTCCGCTGGTCCAGATCAGCCAGCACGAGGTCAGTGAAGGTGCCACCGACGTCAACGCCCAAAGCAATCATCGCAATCTCCAACGCCCGTTTGGAGAAAGATTGATCCATATGGATCGACATGACAAGACCGAATCTTTCGGTTACATCCCACGCGCAGGTTTGAATCGGATGAGTTTCATGGCGTTGAACGAAAAACTGACAACCGTGTTCGCAGGCGACCTGCGCGAGTTGATGCTGATCAGCTATATCGTGCTAGGCAATAACGCCGTGACGAATCGGTTCATCGAAGGTTCTTACCAGATGCCGGTCCATGCGTGGTCCAGCCTTTATGCAATCGACCGGTTTCCCGGCATCCGCGCAAAGGAAATCCGCTCCATCTTTCCCCGGCCGCAAAACACCATCAGCCGGGCGATTTCGCTTCTGGAACAGCGCGGCTATGTCCGGCAGGGCGCGTCGGAATCCGATGGCCGTGAAAAGCGGCTGTTCACGACGACGCAGGGCCAGCAGATTCTGGCCGAGATGACCGCCATGTCTCTGCGCAGGCAGGCAGAACTGTTCGCCCCGCTTACGGCAGAGGAGCGCGACACGTTTTTCGGTCTGGCGCTAAAGATCGCAGCCGGGCAGAACCTGCTGCAGTCGGTCGTCCTTGGGTCAAATGAAGCGCCCAGTTCTACACTAGTAGCGGACCCGATTCTTAACCCAGGTGTCGATCGCGATTGACAGCTTTAATGCCCGTCCTGTCGTTTTTTGACAGCTGGTCCAACTGTCCCACCGGTCCCGTCGGTATTGTGAAGGGTCCATCGTTCATTTCGCGAAGATCCCCCTGAGTGCAGAACGTGACCGGGCCGTAGTGCGCGGGTCGGTGTTGTCCGAGGCGTCCCTGATCTCGTCCAGCCACCCGCGTTCGTTGACGCTGATGGGCGTTCCGAAGCACTCGATGATGGCATTCGACGCGGTCACACCGACGGACTGCTCCAGCGACAGACGCATCAGGTAGGCTGGGTCAGCCTCAAGTGCCTTTGCCAAAGCAGGCACGCGATCGAGGGGTATCTTGTTCGCGCCCGACTTCAGCAGGCTGAGCATGTTGGCGTTCAGGAAGCCCGCCTCCTGTGCGATCAACTTCTGGCTCTTGCGGTGCTTCAGGTCACGCATGCGCTCAATCAGGAAGGCGGCGGCAGCGGTATCTTCGTGGGGGTTGGTCACTGTGTTCTCCGGTCTGTGTTTCGGTAAGACCTTGATACAGTGTGCAGAGACCCTAGTCGGGTGGGGACTTCAT
>CAMDHB010000112.1 GCA_945897655.1 Pseudorhodobacter antarcticus | reverse complement strand
ATCGGCAGGGCATCGAGTTCGGCGCGGAACCACACGGTTTCGCCGGGGGCGGCGCCGTTCCAGACGGCGGCGACGCCGTGGCCGCCAAGGCCGGTGATCACCTGATCGGGCCGGGTTGCGGCAAGAGCGGCCACAACGCGGGCTGCCGTTTCACGCTCCTCACCCGACACCTCGGGAAAGCGGTGCAGGTCACGGCGCCAGTCGGTCAGTTCGGCGATGTCAGCATTGGTCAGCATTCAAAGCGCCTTTCTTGCGGCAAGCATTTGCATCGCCTCTTCAAGCTCATGCCACGCGGTGCGGGCCATCGAGCGGAAGACGAGGATCAGGAAGCTGTCAGCCTCGCGCATCAGAACCATCTGCATATGGCCCAGGGGGGCGCGGGCGGCCTGACCCTCAGTCATGTGGCGCAGGTCCAAAGGCACAAGGCGAGCTAGGACATCCACGGCTAAGGGGCCAGTCAGGCGCAGCGCGGCCCAGCCGCCGGTCTGGTCGGTGGTGGCGGCAAGGCCGGTCAGGTCGGGTGCTGCGCGCCCAATCAGAAAGGCCTGATCGGGGCCGGTCCAGCACAGGCCATCCGCATGGGTGTTGGGGGCCGGGAAAGGACCCAGCACAGCGCTGACGGCGGCCATTTGGCCCGGAAAGCAGGCGATGGAGGTGATTTGGCCAAGGTTCACCTCGGCCAGGGTGGTGCCAGCATGGGTGGTGCTTTGGCCCGAAAGGGCGGTCTTGGCGATGAGTTCAGGCACGCAACTTGCCTCCTTCGGGATCGTGGAAGACCGGGTCGCACACTTCGCACAGGACATCGGTTTTGCGCATGTGATCGACAAGGCGGATCTGTTGGCCGTGGCGGGCGCGGCCATCTTTCAGGAAGGCGAGGCCAAGCCACGACGACAGCGTCGGCGAATAGCAGACCGAGGTGACATAGCCCTGACCGTTTTCGCGGTTGACCTTGTCGCCGGGGGTGAAGAGATGGGCCCCCGCGCCAATGGGCTGATCGGACAGGGCGCGCAGGCCCACCATCTGTTCGCGTTCGGGCCCGGTCAGACCGGGGCGCGTGCTGCTGGCCTTGCCGATGCAATCCTTCTTGGTGGCGATCATCTTCTGCGCGCCGATGTCGAAGGCAGTCACCCGGCCATGAATCTCGGCATGGGTGATCAGGCCCTTTTCGATGCGCAGGACGTTCAACGCCTCCATCCCGTAGGGACCGCCGCCCAGGGTTTCGGCGCGGGCGACGAGGTCACGGAACAGGCTTTCGCCGTAAGGGGTAGGAACGGCAATCTCATACCCCTCCTCGCCCGAGAAGGAGATGCGGAAGAGGCGGGCCTTGACGCCTTCGATGGTCACCTCACCGCAGGACATGAAGGGGAAATCGCCAAGCGGTTGGTCCAGCAGGGAATTCAGCAGTTGTCGCGCCTTGGGGCCAGCAACGGCGAACTGCGCCCAGCTTTCGGTGACAGAGATGAAGCGCAGGTCATAATCGGCGCAATAGGCTTGGTGAACAAAATCCAGATGCCGCATCACCTGCCCAGCGGCAGCGGTGGTGGTGGTCATCAGGTAGTGGTTTTCACCCAGCCGCGCCGTGGTGCCGTCATCCATCACCAGCCCGTCTTCGCGCAGCATCAGGCCATATCGTACCCGACCCACGGGAAGGGTCGAGAAGGTGCCGGTATAGACAAGGTCCAGAAACCGGGCGGCATCGCGGCCCTGAATGTCGATCTTGCCCAAGGTTGAGACATCGGCCACGCCGACCGTTTGGCGCACCATCATGACCTCACGGTCGCAGGCCTCGCGCCAGGTGCTTTCGCCCGGTTTGGGGAAATAGCTGGGACGGTACCAGAGCCCCGCCTCGATCATCGGGGCACCCCGGTCGCGGCTGGCCTGATCGGAGGTCAGAAAGCGTTGCGGGGCAAAGCCCACACCCCTGCCCCCAGCGCCCATTGCGGCAATGGACACGGGCACATAGGGCGGGCGGAAGGTGGTGGTGCCGGTTTCGGGGATGCCGCGCCCGGTGGCATCGGCCAGCACGGCCAGGGCGCCGACGTTGGAGTTTTTGCCCTGATCGGGCGCCATGCCTTGGGTCGTGTAGCGCTTCATATGCTCGACCGAGACATACCCCTCTTGCGCGGACAGTTTCACATCCTTGACCGTGACATCATTGGCAAAGTCGAGCCAGGCGCGGCCTTCCCCCGGGACTGCCCAGAAGGGTTGGATGGCATAGGGTGCAGCCTCGGCGTGCGGCAGGTCGGGCAGGTCGGCCAGGCCCAGCACGGCGGCGGCGGTGTCGCGGCCCTGGGCCAGGCATTCGGCGGTGGAGAACACGCCATTGGCGGACCCGGCAGCCGTCAGGCCGGGGATCATGCCGGGTTTGGGGACAAAGGCCGCGATATCCTCGCGCCAGACGGGGCGGCCGTTCTGGTGGCAGGTCAGGTGCAGCAGGGGGTTCCAGCCGCCGGACAGCATCAGAAGGTCAGTTTCAACCTCCATCGAGCCTGCGGCGTGGGAGACGCTGATACTGGTCAAGCCGTGGCGGCCCTTGGTGTCGGTGACGCGGGCGTCGATATAGACCGGGCAATCCTCGATCACCGAGGCGACCGGGCGGCTGTCCAGAATGGCAGCCACCTTGACCCCGGCGGCCATCAACTGCCGGGCCACAATGCGGGCGCCGTCGTTGTTGGCAAATAGCGTCACGCGCCGACCGGGGGCCACGCCATAGCGGTTGAGGTAGGTCTGCACGGCCCCCGCCAGCATAATGCCGGGCCGGTCGTTGTTGCGGAAGGCAATGGGACGTTCCAGCGCGCCGGTGGCGAGGATGGTCTGCCCCGCCACGATGCGCCAGAAACATTCGCGCGGCAGATGGGGGCGGTGGGCCACATGCAGACCCACCCGCTCCAGCGCGGAATAGGTGCCGTGGTCATAGGCGCCCACCACGGTGGTGCGCGGCATCAGGCGGACATTGGGCATGGCGCGCAGGGTGGCAATTGTGGCATTGGCCCAATCGGCCGAAGCCATCCCGCCGATCTGACCGTCATCCGACAGCAGACGGCCGCCCATCATGTGGTCTTCCTCGGCCAGGATCACGTCCCGGCCGGCTTTGGCGGCGGTCAGGGCGGCCATCAGGCCCGTGGGGCCGGACCCGATAACCAGCAGGTCGCAAAAGGCAAAGGCGCGGTCATAGTCGGCGGTGTCATGTTTGGGCAGCAGCTTGCCCAGACCGGCAGCGCGGCGGATCAGGGGTTCATAGATGCCTTCCCAAAAGGCGCGCGGCCACATGAAGGTCTTGTAGTAGAACCCCGCACTCAGGAAGGGTGCCGCCAGATCGTTGATGCTGAGCATGTCCCAACGCAGGTTGGGCCAGCGGTTCTGGCTGCGGGCCACCAGACCGTCATGGATTTCCTGCACGGTGGCGCGGGTGTTGGGGGTTTGCTGGCCGTCGTCCAGCACCTCGACCAGGGCATTCGGCTCCTCTGACCCCGCCGTCAGAACACCGCGCGGGCGGTGGTATTTGAAACTGCGCCCCATCAGTTTGACGCCATTCGCCAGCAGCGCCGAGGCGAGGCTGTCCCCTGCAAAGCCGACATAGGACCGGCCATCGAAGGTGAAGGTCACCAGTTTGCTGCGGTCGATCAGACCCTTGTCTGCCAGCCTCATGCCCCTGCCCCCTTGCGGTCGGCCACACGTTCGGTCGCCAGAATTTCATGCGTCGTGGTGCTGCGGGTGACCAGCAGCCAGGACCCGCAGCCGGTTTCGTGATACCACAGATCGCGGGTCACCCCGGCGGGGTTGTCGCGCAGATGCAGCATGTCATCCCAAGCCTCCGCCGGGGCGTCGGGGGTGGGGCGGTTCAAATAGTCCTCGGACCCGGAATAGTAGAATTCTCGCCGGTCGCGGGGGCCGCAAAGGGGGCAGATGAGGCGCATTTTGTTGCCTTAGTGCAAGTTGTGTTGGCTACCGGTGCCTTCTTCATCCAGAAGTTGGCCGGTGCGGAAACGGTCAAGACGGAAGCGGCGGGCGACTTCGTGGGACTGGCCGGTTGCCATCAGGTGGGCCATGCACCAGCCGGACGCGGGCACAGCCTTGAAGCCGCCGTAGTTCCAGCCGGCGTCGATAAATAACCCCTCGATCGGGGTCTTGTCGATGATGGGCGATCCGTCGGGGGTCATGTCCATGATACCGCCCCAGGACCGCAGCACCTTGGCGCGGCCAATCATCGGCATCAGGGTCATTCCTGCCTCCATAACGTGTTCGACCATCGGCAGGTTGCCGCGTGCGGCATATGAGGCATACATGTCGATGTCGCCGCCAAAGACCAGACCGCCCTTGTCGGACTGGCTGATGTAGAAATGGCCCATGCCATAGCTGATAACGGCATCCATCACCGGTTTCAGCCCTTCGGTCACAAACGCCTGCATGATATGGCTTTCGACCGGAATCCGCATCCCTGCCATCGCCGCCACCTGCCCTGACCGGCCTGCTGCGATCATCGCGACCTTCTTGGCCCGGATCGGCCCGCGTGTAGTCTGCACGCCCCGGACAACCCCGTTCTCGACGTCAATCCCGGTGACTTCGCAGTTCTGGATCAGGTCTACCCCGCGCTGGTCGGCACCCCGGGCATAGCCCCAGGCCACCGCATCATGCCGCGCGGTGCCTGCCCGGCGCTGCATCATGCCGCCATAGATCGGGAACCGGGTCTGTTCGTAGTCCAGATAGGGAAACTCGGCGCGGAGTTGATCGACCGTCATGATCTCGGCATCGTCACCCTGGTTGACGATGGCATTGGCGCGGCGGATTTGCAGGTCGCGTTGACCGTCGGAATGGAACAGCACCACCTGACCGCGCTGCGAATGCATCACGTTGTAGTTCAACTCCAACTCCAACCCCTCCCACAGCTTCAGGGAATGGCTGTAGAACTCGCTGTTGCCGGGGATGAAGTAGTTGGCGCGGACGATGGTGGTGTTGCGGCCGATGTTGCCGCTGCCCAGATAGCCCTTTTCCAACACGGCGATGTTGGTCATCCCGTGGTTTTTCGCCAGATAATAGGCGGTTGACAGGCCATGCCCGCCACCGCCGATGATGATGGCGTCATATTCGGCCTTCGGGGCCGGGTCGCGCCAGGCGCGGGTCCAGCCCTTGTTGCCAAAGAGCCCTTCGGTGATGACCTTCAGTCCTGAGTAACGCATTTGCCTGCCCCCGTTGCTGCAACTGTCGCGGGTTTTCGGGCGATATTCAACACCAGCGCTGAAAGTACTGCGCTGTTGCCGACATCTTGTGTCGCATGGTGACAAAGGGTCGCAGCGATCTGACCTTCCCGTTGATCCGCGTCAAGGCGCCCTGACCCGGACTTGCCGATAATGGTGGTCGTTGCAGGAGGGTTTCCATGATCAGCGCCATTGTGGTTTATTCGAATACTGGCAACACGCGGCGGGTCGTCGAGGCTGTTGCGTTGCAACTGGGTGCGACCCTTACAACCGTGCAAGCGCCAGAAGTGCGACCCACACCGTTTGCCATTTTCCGCTTGGGATTTGCCACGTTGTTTGGCGGTGTGACACCGGTGCAGTTGCAGGGGCCAGACTATACAAAGTCCGACCTTTTGATCCTTGCCGCGCCGGTTTGGGCGGGGCGGGTGGCCGTGCCGATGCGGTCGTGGCTGGCAACCCGCCCACCGCTTGGCCCTCGTGTCGCACTGGTGATGACCGGCGGCGCACCAGCCGCCAGCGCCACCGCCTTTGCCGATTTCGCCAAACGGGCCGGCATCACGCCTGAGGCTAGCTTGTATGTCAGCGAAGCCGCGGCAAAGGCGGATACCTTTGGCGCAAGCTGCGACCGCTTTTGCAGTCAACTTGCCGCCAGAGCCTGAACGCCTTACAGCCCCTTGGATTGATAGGCCGCCGCAATCCTGCTGATGGACACGATATAGGCCGCAACCCGCAAATCCTCGACATCCGGGCGGCCATGCCATACCTCGCGCATGGCGTTGTAGGCGGCGCGCATGGTGTCATCGAGGCCCGAGCGGACCAGTTCCAACTCCCCTGCCCCGCGCAGGTATTTGGATTTGAAATCGGGCGACAGGGACCAGCCAAGGTCGCTATCGGCGGACAGGCGCTCCAACTCCTGCACCAGCAGTTCGTGGCGGCCTTCTTCCTGACGGCGCTGCATCCGGCCAAAGCGGATGTGCGACAGGTTCTTGACCCATTCGAAATAGCTGACCGTCACGCCACCGGCATTGGCATACATGTCGGGGATGATCACGGCGCCGCGCGCCCGCAGGATTTCATCCGCGCCAAAGGTGATCGGGCCATTCGCCGCCTCGATGATCAGCGGGGCCTTGATCCGCTCGGCGTTGCCTTTGTTGATCACGCCTTCAAGAGCGGCCGGGATCAGGATATCGCAATCCAGTTCCAATGCGGCAGCCCCGTTGGCGGAGAAGGTGGCATGGGGATAGCCCGCCAGCAGGCCGCCACTTTGGTTCATCCATTGGCGGATGGCCTCAATATCCAGACCCTTGTCGTCCAATAGCGCGCCGTCGCGTTCGATCACGGCGATCACGCGGGCACCGTCATCTTCTGAAAGGAACTTGGCCGCGTGGTAGCCCACGTTGCCAAGGCCCTGCACCACAACCCGCTTACCGTCCAGACCGCCGGACAGGCCCGCCTTCAACGAATCCTCAGGGTGGCGGAAGAATTCACGCAAGGCGAACTGCACGCCGCGCCCCGTCGCCTCGACCCGGCCCTGAATGCCGCCGGCATGGGGCGGCTTGCCGGTCACGCAGGCCTTGGCGTTGATGTCGGTGGTGTTCATGCGGGCGTATTGGTCCGCGATCCAGGCCATCTCACGCTCGCCCGTGCCCATGTCGGGGGCGGGCACGTTCTGGGCGGGGTTGATCAGGTCGCGCTTGATCAACTCATAGGCGAAACGGCGGGTGATCAACTCCAACTCTTGCGCGTCCCAGGCGCGGGGGTCGATGCACAGTCCGCCCTTGGAGCCGCCGAACGGGGTTTCCACCAGCGCGCATTTATAGGTCATCAGGGCGGCCAGCGCCTCAACCTCATCCTGGTTCACGGACAACGCATAGCGGATGCCGCCTTTGACGGGTTCCATGTGTTCGGAATGGACAGACCGGTAGCCGGTAAATGTCTTGATCTCGCCCCGCAGGCGCACGCCGAAACGGACAGTGTAGGTCGAGTTGCAGACCCGGATCTTTTCCTGCAAGCCCGGGCTCATGTCCATCAGCGCGGCGGCGCGTTTGAACATCAGATCGACCGAGTCCCGAAAGCTGGGTTCGCCTGCCACATTCATGCCAATTCTCCCCTGAAGCCGGCCGACATTCTGTCGGCCTGCGGTCTGTCTATCGCGCATTGGTTAACTATTCGGCTGCCGATTCGGTCAGTTTTGCGCCGAGTTTGTCAAAATCTGATTCGATCTTAACCAATAATGACAACACCAAGGCGACAGGTGCCGGTTTCGCCGCAATCTACTGTCGCCCCAACAAAGACAATCCCGCCATTGTTGCGGCATCGTTTCCTGGTCCCCCCGCAATACCGCAAGTTCGTCGCCTCTGCCTTAATTTCGCCTTAACTTCTGGGCTATTCGAAGGCGGTGGGGCGACAAATTGTGGGCTTGATGGGTCAGGCACACGCCAAATGGGAAGCTCTGCAATGTTCAATTCCGTAACGATTTCCGCGAGCCGTTTTCGACGTGACGAGGACGGCTCGCTTTTCATTTTCGGATTATTGCTGTTGACCATGATGGTGATGCTGGGCGGGTTTGCCGTTGATTTGATGCGGTATGAAAACACCCGCACCAACCTGCAAAACACATTGGACCGCGCCACCCTGGCCGCCGCCGCGCTGAGCCAGAAGCTGGACCGCGAGGCGGTGGTGCGCGATTACATGCAAAAGGCGGGGATCAGCGATCAATTGGTGTCGGTCACCGTCACCACATCGCTGAACAGTTCGGTGGTCAACTCCAAGGGCCGGGCGGACACCAATCCCTATTTTCTGCCCATGATGGGCATCAACACATTTGATGCCGTCGGCAACAGCCAGGCAGAACAGGCGATCAGCAATCTTGAGATTGTGCTGGTGCTGGACGTGTCTGGGTCGATGTCGGGGACCAAGCTTGCCAACATGAAGCTGGCGGCGAACGCCTTTGTCGACACCATGCTGGAGAATGACATCGACAACCGGGTGTCAATTTCGATCGTGCCCTATAATGCCCAAGTCAACATCGGCCCGGATCTTGCGGCCAAGTTCAATATCACCCACCCAAACGGTGTGGCCGATGTGAACTGTGTCGAAATCCCGGCGTCCGCCCATGATACGTTGGCGCTGTCGCGGACAGACCCTTTGCCGATGATGGCCTATGCCGACTATTCCAACAACACCAACCGCTTTGACGGCTGGGTTTCGCCGACGGATCTGGACTATGCCGTGCCAAACTATGGTTCGGCGCCCTGCAAACCCAATACGGTCAACGTGATTGGTCTGCCCAACAATGATGCCGAAATCCTGAAAGCGCAGATCAACGGGCTTGAGGCGGGGGGCAACACCTCAATCACGCTCGGAATGAAATGGGGGGTCACCTTGCTGGACCCATCGATGCAACCGGCCTTTGAGGAGTTGGCCGAAGATGAAAAGGTTCCTGCCGCATTGGCAAACCGCCCCTATGCCTATACCGACCCTGACAATCTGAAGATCGTGATCCTGATGACCGATGGCGAACATGTGTCACACACACGGATCGTGGACAGCTACAAGACCGGGCCGTCGAACATCTATCGCAGCGACAATGATGGCAATTACTCGGTGCAATTCACGTCCGGAAGGCCGGTCATTGCGGGGACCAACCAATTCTATGTGCCGCACCTGAACACCTGGCAGGCCACGGCCTGGACCAATGGCAGTGGACTTGCGGTCCGGCAGGACTGGCGCGACATCTGGAAAGACCTGAAAGCCACCTATGTGGCCTGGCAGTTCAACGCACGCGCCTTGGGCACGTCCAACAACTCGCGCAATTCGGCTTACAGCACCGCCTTGAACAGCATGCGTTCAACCTATGCCACCGTGGCGACAATGGATGATACGCTGGATAAGACCTGCGATCTGGTCAAGGCACAGGGTGTGATCGTGTATGGGGTGGCCGTTGACGCCCCCGACAGCGGGCAACAGGTGATCTCGTCCTGCGCCACCTCGCCTGTGCACTATTTCCAGGCGACGCCTGAAGGCATGCAAAGCACCTTTGCCACGATTGCCAGCAACATCACCATGCTGAAACTGACACAGTAACCACGGGCTGCCTGCACGGTCCCGCTGGTGGCGGCGGCAATTTCATTGGCACCATCTCTGCCCAATTTCCGCATTGCGCGCACAATGGGAACATAATTTCGCCGCAGCCCGGACGATAGTGGTCCTTCTAGAGTTCTCTAGGTCCATTCCGTGGAA
>CAMDHB010000111.1 GCA_945897655.1 Pseudorhodobacter antarcticus | reverse complement strand
TTCAATGTCCATCATCCGGCCATGAAACAGCGTCTTGGCGCCCAGCAGACCCACCAGCGCCTTGACCGGGTCGGCGTGCTCGGCCCTTGCCGCCCGTAACGTCTCACCAATCCGCGCACACAGCGACAGGGTCCCGGCAACAACGGCCTTTTTCGCCACCGCCCCCGACATCGGATAAAACGCCAACAGCGCCGATCCCCCCATCTCGATCGTGGCCGCCCGCGCCAACCGCTCGGTCCAGGCGTTCGATACGGTGTCCAGAACCAGCGAGTTGCCCTTGTCGTCACACAACACCATCGGCGTGGCCGACACGCCGTGCAGGGTGAATGTCACCATCTGCAATTCAGGATAGGCCCGCCCCATCCCGTCGCCGTCAATCAGCGGCAAACCTGACGCCGCCGCCACGACAAAAGGCGTTGTCGAATTCACGCCCCCCGCCTCGCCGCACAGAACCGCGTCGATCTTGCGGCCCATGACGGCCTCCAAGGCGCGAAAGGCGTTCATCAACTCGTCGCCTTGCGGCAGTTTTTCGGTCATCACGGTGGGCGCGCCCATCATGCAGACGGGAACCACCAGCGCGTCATCGGCCAGTTCCATCACGTCCATCAGCTTGCCCACGTAAGGGTCGCCGCCGCCGCCGGTGCCCAGCACCGCGCCGCCGATGGCGATATCCTCCATGTCATTCACGTCAACCATGCGGATGATGTTCATCTTTGCGTCCTTTCAGGCGCTTACCGGGCCAAAGGCCAGCGGCGTGAAGGTAAGGTCAGGATAGCCAAAGGCCTGCGGTCCCACGACTGCCATCGCCTCGGGGGTTTTCATCAGGTCGTGTACCGGCAGTCCGATCACCGCGACACGCTGGCCATAGCGCAGAATCTCGGTCGTGATGGGTTCGCCTGTTTCAAGGTCAAGGTTGATGATCAGGTCAGGCACCATGATCACCGGCACGCCGTCGACCCAAAGCACAAGGTTTTCGTTCTGGATCGCGATGCGCCCTTCGGACCCCTGCCAATCGCCCAGACCCACGATCTTGGCCTCGCCCCGGGAAAAGCCGCCTTTGAGTTCGCGCCGGATATCGGTGATCTTGCCGGTAAAGAACAGTGTGGCCCCGGTGGCAGCACAAACCCGTTCAACCACGTTCTGGCGTTTGGCGCGGGCATCCTGCACGGCCCGGCCAATGGTCAGGGCTTGTGTGACCGTACCCGGTATGGCGGTGCGGCGGACAAAATCCATCCGCATGGGCGCAATCGCCAGCCCCGCCGCCGCCCCCATCGCCACGGATGTATCGCGGGCGAAGCGTTCCAGCCAGTACATATCCTTCACATGGCGGAACACGACAACATTGCCCTTGTCATCGGCAATGGCCGCAGGCGACGCCTTGGCGCCATAGATGAAGAAGGTGGTCATCTGCACTTCGGGAAAGGCGCGCCCCATGCCGTCGCCGTCAATCACGGGCAGACCGGCCTGGGCTGCCGCAATCACCGGTTCCATCGAATTGGCCCCGCCGATTTCGGCGCTGATCAGGGCGGCCATGCGGATGCCCAGTACTTCCTCGACCGCGCGCATGGCGCGGTAACATTCGCCGCCTTCCTCGATCTTCTCGACGCTGACCACGGGTGCCCCGATGCCGCCAACCTCGCCGATCAGAGCGTCATCGGGCAGCGCGTCAAGGGGCAGGATGCGGACTGTCGCGCCCTTGCGCAGCAACTCGCGCGACCGCAGCATGCCCACATAGGGGTTGCCACCGCCCCCGGTGCCCAGCAAGGCCGCCCCGATGGACAGGGGCAGCAAGTCCGCCTCCAGCAGCGGCCAGCTTCCGTCATCCGACATGAAGTTCACCCACGGCCTTGACCCGCACGCGGGTTGCGTTGCCGGGCAGATAGGCCAGCGGCACATCCTCGACATCCACGATTTCAACGGTTTCGCGGCGTGCACCGGCGGCGACGGCGGCATCGGTTGCCTGCCGTTTGGCGTCGTCAAGTGCCGCGTCACGGGTCATCTCGGCCAAGGCATAGACTCGGTCCACCTCGCCCGACACTTGCGCGATGGCGGCACCGACGGCATTGGCGACGGCGAAATGGTTGGGCAGGATCAGTTCCAGCCCCGCAATCGGCCCTTCCACCAGGATCGACCCGCCGCCGACCACGATCACCGGCAGGGGTTCCGCGCTGATGCGGGCGCGTTCGACGCAATCTTCCAGCATGAAGGCGATCCGGTCGCGGGTGCGTCGGATCAGGGCGGGGTCCAGATGGGCCACCTTGGCCTTGTCGCCCAGATCGGCCCCGCCATCGGCGACGATGATATCCGATGTGGTCAGGGTGGTGCCGCCGAACAGCAGCGCCTCGGTCACGATGCGGTAGCCGACCGAGCGCGGCCCCACCGTCACCCCATCTGGCCCATCAACAACCAGCGACCCACCGCCCAGACCGATGGAGAACACGTCCGGCATACGGAAGTTGGTGCGCACGCCGCCCACCTCGACCGCGACAGTCGCCTGACGGGGGAAGCCTTTTTGCAAGGACCCCACATCCGAGGTCGTCCCGCCGATATCGACCACGATGGCATCCGCCACGCCCGACAGGAACGCAGCCCCGCGCATGGAATTGGTCGGGCCAGAGGCGAAGGTCAGCACCGGGAACCTTTCGGCAAAAGCTGCATCCATCAGCGTGCCGTCGTTCTGGGTCAGGTAAAACCGCCCCGTGAAACCCACATCGGCCAAGGCCCCGCGAAACGCCTCGACCACATGGCGCGACAGATCCCGCAGACAGGCGTTCATGATGGCGGCATTCTCACGCTCCAACAACCCAATCCGGCCAATGTCGGCAGAGAGGGTGATGTGCGTGTCGGGCAGCGCCCTGGCGAGGATTTCGCCGGCCTGCTTTTCAAACTCGGAGGAGACGGGCGAGAAGACCGAGGTTATGGCAACCGACTTGATCCCCTTGGCGCGGATATCGTCGGCAATTCCCAAGAGCTCCGCCTCATCCAGTTTCGAGATCACGCGGCCGTCGAACTCGTTTCCGCCATGCGCCAGATACCAGTGGTTGCCCAAAACCTCGCGCAGATCCTCGGGCCAGTCCACCATTGGCGGCAGGCTGGCCGTCGCAGGCAGGCACAGGCGGACGGCGGCGACCGGGGCCAGATCACGGCGCTGCACCACGGCGTTGGTGAAATGGGTGGTGCCGATCATGACGACATCGACCTTGTCTGCGGTGGTCTTGGCCGCCGCCAGCACATCGCGCAGCGCCTGCACGACGCCGGTCATCACATCGGGCGAGGTGGGCGCCTTGACGCCTGCCACGACGGTCTTGCCATCCATCAGGACGGCATCAGTATTCGTGCCGCCGACATCAATTCCGATACGGATCATCTTGCAGGTTCCTTTGCGTTCAGCCCCGCACGCAGGGCCATCAAATCTTCAGCAGTTGGCATTTCGCCGTTTATCAGGGGGATCACTGGGCGCATGGCTGCCTCTTCGGCCGAAATCACCGGGACGGAGGCGAGGAGCAGGCGGGTATAGTCATGTTGGGGATGTTCGAAGACCGGCGCAACCGGCCCCGTCTCGACGATTTTTCCCAGATAGAGAATGCCCACGGTCTGGGCAAAGTTGCGCATCAACGACAGGTCATGGCTGATGAACAGATAGGTCAGGCCCAACTGGCGGCCCAAGTCTTCCAGCAGGTCAATGACCCGGGCCTGCACCGACACATCCAGCGCCGAGGTGGGTTCGTCCAGCACCAACAGGCGCGGGCTGACGGCCAGCGCGCGGGCAATCGCCACCCGCTGCTTTTGCCCGCCTGACAGTTCATGCGGATAGCGGTCTGCGAAGTTTCGGGGCAGTTGGACCATGTCCAGAAGATCACCGATCCGCGCCTTGCGGTCGCCTGCAAAGCCGTGGGCGGCCAGCGGCACCAGAACAGATTGCCCCACCGTCCGGCGCGGGTTCAGCGAGGCGCCGGGATTCTGGAACACCATCTGCACGCGGCCACGGTCCTGTTGGCCAAGGATCGACACCCCATCAATCAGGATATCGCCCTGATCCGGGGCGGTCAGGCCCATGATCATGCGCGCAATGGTCGATTTGCCCGAACCGGACTCGCCCGCCAGACCGTAAACCCCGCCGGCGGGGATGGTGAAGGACACGCCGTCCACCGCCCGCACCTGACCCGACACGCGGCCAAAGGCGTTGCGGACCGGATAGGTCTTGACCAGATCACGGATTTCCAGCGCGTTTGTCATGTGGCCACCCGTCCGGTCAGCCGGGGCACGGCGGCGATCAGGTCGCGGGTGTATTGCTGGCGCGGGGCGGCGAACAGGTCCGCCGTCGGCCCCTCCTCGACAATCTCGCCCTTGTTCATGACATAGACATAGTTCGACGTTTCGCGCACCACGCCCAGGTTGTGGGTGATCATCAGCAGGGCCAGCCCCTGCGCCTCGACCAGATCGCGCAGCAGTTTCAGGATCTGGGCTTGGGTCGTCACGTCCAGCGCGGTGCCGGGTTCATCGGCAATCAGCAGGCGGGGTTCTGACAGCAGCGCCATCGCGATCAGCACCCGCTGCCGCATGCCGCCCGACAGCATGATGGGAAAGCTGCCCGCCACGCGTTCGGGGTCGCGCATGCGGACCTGTGACAGCACCTCAATCACCCGTGCCCGCCGTCCGCGCCGGTCGCGGTCACGGCCAAGGCGGCGGTCGGCATATTTCAGGATCGTGGACAGCTGATCCTCGATCGTCCAGACCGGGTTGAGCGAGGACATGGGGTCCTGAAACACCATGCTCATCGCGGTGCCGCGCAGGGCCACGCGTTCCCGTTCGGGCAGGGTCAGCAGATCGCGCCCGTCGAACATGATCCGGCCTGCGTGGATGCGGGCGGGGGGTTGCGGCAACAGGCCCATGATCGCCTTCATCGTCACCGATTTGCCTGACCCGCTTTCGCCCACCAGCGCGACCTGCGCGCCTTGGGGCACGTCCAGGCTGACACCCTTCAACACCTCGGCCGTGCGGCCATAGGTGGTAAAGCTGACGGACAGGCCCTGCACCGACAGAAGGGATGTCATCGCACATCCTCCACATCGAACAGATCGCGCAACCCGTCGCCCAGCAGATTGAAACCCAACGCCACAAACAGAATGGCCGTTCCCGGCAGCAGCGATTCCCACCAGTAATCGGGCAAGAACGACGCACCATCGGACACCATTGTGCCTAGGTCGGGTGTGGGTGGCTGGATGCCAAGACCCAGGAACGACAGCGACGCCCCGATCAGGATGACAAAGCCTGCGTCCAGCGAGGTCTTGACCGCGATGGCCGAGACGCAGTTGGGCAGAATCTCGCGGAACAGGATGTGGGTCTTGGAGGCGCCCAGCGTTTCAGCCGCTTCGACATATTCCAGCGCCCGGATCTGGCGGACCATCGAATAGACCAGCCGCGTGTGCCACGTCCACCAGAGCGAGGCGATGGCCAGCATGGCGTTCATCAGCGACGGCTCCAGCACGGCGGCCACGGCCAGCGCCATGATCAGTGGCGGCAGGGCCAAGGCGATATCGGTCAGGCGCATGATGACAATCTCGGTCCAGCCGCCGAAATACCCGGCCAGCAGGCCCAGAACCGTGCCAAAGGGCACCGCGATGATCAGCACGACAAAGGCCAGCATCAAGGACACCCGCAAGCCAAAGATAACCCGCGTCAGGATATCGCGCCCGACATTGTCGGTGCCAAACCAGTGGGCAGCGCTGGGCGGCTGGTGGCGGTTGCGGAAATCGACGATGGCGCCAATATGGTCGGGGTAGGGGGTGATGTGGGGGGCGAGGAGCGCGGCAAGGATCGACACCACCACGATCACCAACCCGATCACGGCCGTGGGGTTGCGGCTGAAGCGGTACCAGTTCTGATAGCTGTTCGACAGGGCGGCCAGTTCACTCATGCGCGCCGCCCCCGGATGCGGATGCGCGGATCGACCAGCCCGACCAGCACGTCGATCAGCAGGTTGACCAGCACAAAGAACAGGCCTGATACCATCACCACGCCCATGATTGCGTTCAAGTCCTTTTGCGTGATGGCGCGGATGCCGTAGGCGGCCATGCCGGGCCAGGAAAAGATCAGTTCGACGACAAAGGCCCCCCCGATCAGCGAAGCGAACTCCAGCCCCATGATGGTCAGCGGCGGCACGAAGGCCGGGCGCAACTGGTATTTGAACAGGCGCACCCGGTCGGGCACGCCAAAGGCGCGTGCAGCCTCGATATAGTCCTGCCGCGACACGTCGATCATGGATGCCCTTGTGATCCGCGCCATCTGGCCCATCGTCGCCAGTGACAGCGCAAGGGCGGGCAACAGCAGGTGCCTCATCGCCTCAAACACCACATGCAACTGGCCTTTCAGCAGGCCATCGACAATCAACAACCCGGTGATATCGGCCTCAAACTCGGTTCCGGTCGGCAGGCGTCCGGTGGTCGGCAGGATTTGCAGGACATAGCCCGCGAGCACCTGCAACAGAAGGGCGATGAAGAAGGTGGGCATGACCGCCGCGACGATGGCAAAGGCGCGGACGAGGTTGTCAGGCCAGCTATCCTTCCACCGCGCCGCCGCCACGCCAAGGGGCACACCGAACAGAAAGGCGATGATCACGGTTGCCATCACCAATTCCAGCGTGGCCGGGAATGTGGTGCGGATATCCAGGTTCACCGACCGTTCGGTCAACAGGGACTGACCCAACTCGCCCTGGGCCAAGCCGCCGATGAAGCGACCGTATTGCTGGTACAGCGGCAGGTTCAGCCCCAGCTTTTCCTGCAGTTCCGTCACTTGTTCGGCACTGGCCCGGGGACCAAGCGCCATGCGCGCCGGGTCACCCGGCACCACCCGCGCGATCACAAAGATCACGACGGACAGCCCGACCAGCACCAGCAGCGACCAAGCAAGCCGCCGCGCAAGGAAGCCGAGAAATTCCATGTCAGCCGATCCTTCAGCCAAGCTCAGGGGGCATCTGTGTCCCGTCCGAACCTGCGCAGATTTTCTTGAACGTCATGCCCTAACGGATCAGGCCCCGGGGGCGCGCCGCCCCCGGGACTTGATCAGCCGCCGCAGCGGATTACGGGCAGGACCAGCTGTAGCGCACCATGTCATAGTCAAAGGACTGCATGGGCACGGCCTTGAAGCCTTGCAGACAGTTGTCCATCGCATGCTGCACGGTTTGCGCCAGCAAGGGCACGGCCACGCCATTTTCGGCCATCAGGGCCTGCACTTCCTTGTAAAGCCGCGCCTGTTCGGCCACATCGCCGGTCGCCCGGGCCTGGTCGATCAGCGCGTCAATTGCCGGATCCTGCAGCCATTCCATCGACGCCCAGGTGCCAGCCGCAGCCGAATGGAACTGGGTGAAGAACATCGAATCCGGGCTGGGATAGGTCGGGCCAAAGAAGATCTGGTTGACGTTGGGTGTCGTTGCCACATCTGCGGCAATCTCGGTCACGCGGTTCCAGGGTTCGGGTTGCTGGGTGACCTTGAAGCCCAGGCTTTCCAGATTGGCCTGCATCAGCAAGCTGATCTCTTCCTCGAACAAGGTGCCTGCCACATAGGACAGGGTGATCGGAATTTCCTGACCGGCATAGGACGATGCCGCGACCTCCTCGGCTGCCTTGACCATGTCATAGGTCGGGGCTGCCACATCGGCATTCCAGAAATCGGCAAAGCCTGCGGGCAGAACAGTTGTCATCGATTCGCCCGGGAAGATCACTTCGCGGATCGTGGCATAGTCGGTCGCATAGGCAATGGCGCGGCGGATATGGACATCATCGGTCGGCGCGGCCTTGGAGTTGAGCTTGAGGTAGAAGGCCGTCGTTGTCGGCTGGCTTTCCATGCGGAAACGGCCCATGTCGACCAGCGCCTTGTAGGTGTCGGGCGACTGGAACTGCGACGACATCGTCAACTCGCCCGAGGCCGCCAGCGCCTTCACGGTCGCTTCATCGTTCGTGATGATCCAGCGCACTTCGTCGATCGGGTTGGCCAGGAAGCCGCCATAATAACCTTCATGGCGCTTGATCACCATCTGGCTGCCGCGATCCCAGCTGTCCAGCACATAGGCACCAGAGCCTGCCACATTGTCGGCCAGCCAGGTCTGCCCATCATCGGCACCCTTGTTCGCCTCGACGGTGTCAGAGTTGACGATCATCAGCGCAGGAACCGTCGCCATGAAGGGGGCGAAGGTCTTGGACAGCTTGAAGCTGACGGTTGTGTCATCGACGGCCGTCACGGCACCGGATTCCACGACCCCGGCAAACAGGTTCGCGGGCCCCTGATTGATTCGCAGCAGCCGTTCAAAGGAGTAGACGATGTCGGCTGCAAGGATCGGCGTGCCATCGGTAAAGGTGGCATCGGCGCGCAATTTGAACGTCACCTCGGTCGCGTCGGGCGACACGACCCAGCTTTCCGCGATTTGCGGGATCAGGTTGCCCGAACTGTCGACCGTGGCGAGGCTGTCATACAGGTTCACTGCGGCCATATAGTCGGTGTAATCGCTGATCTTGGCCGGATCGATGGTGCCAAAGATTTGCACCGTGTTCATGGTCACAACAGTCTGCGCACCTGCCGCCCCTGCCAAAAGGGCAGTGGCAAGGGCCAGAGTTGCCGTAGAAGCTAGAAGCCGTTTGGTCATCGTCATCCCCCTGTGGATTGTCAATCGCGGATCAGGGCGTTTTGCCCCCGTTTGCCCGCCAGCATGGGACTGCGACTGCCCTTGCGGCAATGGATGGGACGGATAGGTTTTGGCGCAATATGGCTAGGTTTTGAATCTGACGTGGCGTTGTCCCCGTGTATCCGTCCTGTGAGGGGTCACAGCCCAAGGCTAAAGGGTCAAGAGACGAGTCGCAGGGCCGAGCCCGCCTTGACCGCGTCCCGGCGCGAGGTGCAGCCGAGTTTGCGGTAAAGGTTGGCAAGGTGGAACTTCACCGTGGCCTCGGACAGGCCCAGAAGGTTGGCGATGGCCTTGTTGGTCGCCCCTTCGGACAGGGCATGCAGGATGCGGGTTTCCTGCCGTGTCAACCCTGCGGCCTGTCCGCGGTTCAAACGGCCCGGCCCCGCCTCGGCCACCCGTTTCAGGACGCGGCGCACGGGCTCGCTGTGGTCCAGCGTGTCGCGCGTGCGGCGTGTCGCGGTCAGGTCGGCCAGGAACGTACGCTCCTCGCCCAAGATAGCCACCGATCCGGCCTGTGCAGCCTGGGCCAACGTGCGGGACAGTTGCGCCTGCGCTGCCGCACCCTGCCGCTGCCGCCGCAACACATGGGCCCGCCAGATTTCCGCCCCGGCCCTTTGGCGGGCGGTCAGGTGCGGGTTGTCCAGCATCCGGTCAATCAACTGCACAAGGCCGGGCCGGGTCGGCGTGACCTGCGCCATCTGCCGCAACCAGACCAGCGCCAGCGCCGTCTCGTCCCGGTCGCTCAGGTCGGACAACCCTTCGCCCGACTGCACAAAACCCAGCGTGATCCGCATCTGCACGCTGGCCGC
>CAMDHB010000110.1 GCA_945897655.1 Pseudorhodobacter antarcticus | reverse complement strand
CAAATGCATACGTCGGATGATGTTCAATAGTCCCATGTGGATCACTCCGTTGCCCCCGCTGCTCTCCGCTTTGGGGGTAGGTTCACATGGCTCAGTTCTCAGTGAAAATTATCCGCCTTACCGGCTCAGTTCTGGGTGAAAATTAACAGTCGTGGACGCCAAAATCGCTAAGTAGAAAAAGTATCGGAATCCTATAAGTCTGCGACTCGCCCATATTGGTAGCAGCGTCCCAGAGTCGCTCAGCGACGGCAAGTCCAAGCGTTCCGGACAAGAGGGCTTCAAGCACGCGTCCCGTTCGCGACGGGAGACCCACTATCGCAGCCAGCGACATCTTCCGTTGGTCACTCCGGCGTCTGGTTGGGGTTGATGCCGATGAGTCACTGACGGTCGTGCAGCGGGCCATCGGCTTCCGCTGGGCGCTTTTGATCGGCATCCTGATCTCATGCCCTGTGCGCCGTCGCGCCTTCCTAGCCATGACGGTCACAGGCCATGTCATTGAGACCGGGGATGGGTTCCAACTACGCTTTGCAGCGGCAGACATGAAGGACGGGAAGGCGCGGAAGTTTCCGCTCTCTTATCAACTGACCGACGCGGTAAGACTCTATTTGTCCGTCTATCGGCCTATCCTGCTCGGCAACAAACAATCTGACGGCCTCTGGCTCAGCCTCGGCGCAGCGCACCAATTCAGTCAGATGGCCTTTGGCTTCAGTGTTGGAAATCTGCATCGTGGCCTCGAATGGCGGACTTGAACCGGACTATCATACGGTCAAAATCAAGACGTCACGCCTTGCACGCCACCAAGATCGCTCCCGGGAACCGCGCCGTCGGGTCCCGCGCCAATCCGTCAGGGAACAGCTTCTTGGGCATTTTCATTTGAGACAGCAAAGGGAACACCGGCGACGACTGCCGCCCATAGGTGCGGCCAAAACTTGGTTGTTCAGTCGACCATCGGTGACCAGCAGGTCTGGCCCGTTCCTGAGATGGACGAAGCGCGGGTGCATTCCGGTGCGTTGCACCATTGCCGGGCCGAAATGAGCCAGCGGCCGATCTCGGTTTGCCGAGTGTTTTGCAACCGTTTTGTGCCACGTATTGCGGCACTCACCGGATCAGCCCAACAGCGTGCAGCACCGACTGGGGCGCTGGCCGGCGCCAGATGCGTTGATAGCTTTCGACCACATTCTCTCGCGTCACTGCGATGCCGGACAAGGCGATCCAGGCCGGGGTCAGGCGGCCCAGCAGGGTCAGGATCGTGGTTTGCGCCGCGGCAACGCCCTGCAGATAGGGCTGTTGCGCCGCAATCACGGCAAACGGGCTGCCCTGCGCCAAGCCGATGGCAACCTCTTCGCCCAGATCAACCGTGGCAATCGGAATCTGTCTAAGTTGGCGGCGCAGAACCTCGGCGGCCTTGAGAGCGGGGGTGTCCCAGACCACGAACAATCCCGCCAGATCGGGATAGGTGGCCAACAGCGCCTCGGTCCGCCGCGTCGCTTCGTCGATGCGGCCAAAGCTGTCTTGCCGGATTCTGACATCGGGCCGATTGGCGCGAAGCCATTTGGCAAAGGCGAGTTCGCGTTCATTGGTGGCAAAGAAATCAGCGGCATAGCCCAGAAGACCCACTTCGGCCCCCTGCGGCAGATGGGTGGACAACCCCTCGGCTGCAATCTTGCCAAGGCCAAAGTTATCAGCCGAAACAAGCGTGCCGTAATGGCGTCCCGGCAAAAGGCCGGTGGGAGCGTTGTCCAGCAGCACTAATTTGATCCCGGCTTCGGCCAGTCGGGCATGGGCCAGGGCGACCTCCTCATTCGCGACGGGCAGCGAGATGACGGCATCAGGTTTTTGCGCCAGAAGGCTGTCCAGCGCCCGCACCTGTGCATCGGGGGAGAAGGCGCAGTCGATCACATGGGTGACCGCCGTGCCGCAATCGCCATAGGTGCCGACCATGCCTGACAGCAGTTGTTGTGCCCAACCGCTGTCCAGCGTGTGCAACACGACGGCCACGCGAAAGCCGCGTGCCTTGGCGGCGGCGCGGTCTTCGGGCAGCAGGGACACACGTTCGGGCGGGGCGGCGCGTTCGCCGTGGGGACCAAGGCCGGAAATGGTCATGGTGCACCTTTTCTGGGGGGCGGGGGTTGTGGGGGTGGGGGTGGGGCGAGGTCAAGGCTGCCGCGAAAGGCGGTAAAGCCGGGATGGTTCAACGGGCTGCCCTGCATCACCCAGTCTTTCAGGAAGGCGGGGGCGAACAGCAGTTCGGCGGCGGCGCGCGCTGCGCCCACCAACCCGGCAGAGGAGCCCATCTGGCTGCGGATGATGCGCAGATCGCGGGTCACGAGCGGGTGGCTGGCGCCATAAACCGCCTCACGCACGGCGGCGAGCATGATGTCATTGGTTTGCACGATGGAGCCTGACAGAACAATCACCTCTGGGTTCAGGGTGTTTGTCAGGGTTGCCACGACCTGGCCGATCAGGCGGCCCGAGGTGGTCAGAATCTCGGCGCAGGCTTCATCCCCCATCTGGGCGGCTTGGGCCACGTCCAGCGCGGTGACCTCGCCCCCCCGGCGCAGATGGTCGGCCAGAAAGCTGCTGCGCCCGGTCTCGGCCGCGTGGCGACCTTCGCGCAGGATCATGTCGGACCCGGCCATCGCGTCCAGCGTGCCCACCCGGTCACCCAGATGGACCGGCAGCGCGCCGATCAGCCCCGTCGCCCCCTGCGCCCCCCGGTACAGCCGACCTTCGGACACGATGCCTGCGCCAATGCGCCGTCCGACCTTGATGAACAGCATCGAGGACAGCGATTGCCCGGCCCCCGCGTGCAATTCCCCCATCGTCATCGTCTCAACCGAGGAGCGCATCCAGACCGGTGCGCTAAAGCTGCGGGTCAGGTGTTCGACCAGGGGGAAGCCTTCCCATGCCGGAACGACGGGTGGGGTGCGGGTCAGGAAATCACCCTCGGCCCCCGGAACGGTGCCGGGAACCGACAGCGATATCCCCCACAGCCCGGCGGGTGAGGATTGCCGGTCCAGCGACCAACGCAACAGTGTGGTCAGACGTTCGGCCAGCAATTCGGGCGGGGCGTTCAGTTCGAATTCTTCGTGATGCTCGGTCAAAAGGTTACCGGCCAGATCGGCCACCCCCACGCCCAGCGCCGTCTGATCCAGCGTGGCCACCAGAACCCGCCCCCGCCGTGCCGCCAGCCGCACCAGACGTGGCGCGCGCCCGCCGGTAGCTGTGCCTGTCTCGCTTTCGTCAATCAGGCCCAGATCGGCCAGAAGGGTCAGCCGGTCAGCCACGACGGCACGGCCAAGTTCGCTTTTACGCTCCAACTCTTGCCGGGTCGTGGGGTCTGCGGCGCGAATCAGGTTCAGCAATTCGACTAGCGAGGGGGCCGCCGTATCGGCCACCTTGGGCCGCCCTTTACCCCGGGCGGCAGCTTGCGTTGCTGTCAGATCGTTTGGCATTGCGGCTGCGTTCCTTCCTTTTTCTTTGATAATTCGGGACCTTCGCCGGATCAAGGGAATACTTCTGCATTTAATCAGCAAAAGAATTGTTTGTTGCGCACAAAATATATTGACCTAACGCGAATCCCCCCTTAACTCTGGCCACATCAGCCGGGGAGGTTCGGCTGGCCAAGGGTTCCACAGGCCTGCGGCGAACAAGCGGAGGGGAAGATGTCGGATTGGAAACTGGCCTATCACGCCAATTGCTGGGGCGCGCTTGGGGGCGATGCTGTCGGGGTTACCTCGATCACGCGTCTGGCCTATCGCACCTTTGGCCAAATGGACCGCGCCCTTAGCGAGATCGCTGCGGCGGGATACGAAGGGGTCGAGGTGTTTGACGGCAACCTGCTGGATCATTCCGCCGCCGATTTCCGCAGCCTGCTGGCCAACACCGGGCTGCATCTGGTTGCCGCCTATGCGGGGGGCAATTTCATCTATGATGACATCCTGCCCGAGGAACTGGCCCGGGTGACCCGTGCCGCCGACCGTGCTGGCGAACTGGGCGCGCCGCATCTGGTGGTGGGGGGCGGGGCCAAGCGGTTTGACGGCACCCGCGAGGCGGATTTCCACAAGCTTGCCGCCGCGCTGGACCGGATCAAGGACCTGGCCGAGGCACGTGGCCTCAGGGCGCATTACCATCCGCATCTGTCGACAATCGTGGAAGGCCCCGAGACGGTGGCCAAGATTTTCGACCTGACCGCCATCGATTTCTGCCCCGACACTGCGCATCTTGCAGCGGCGGGGGGCGATCCGGCCCGGCTGATCCGCGATCATGCTGCCCGGATTTCCTATGTGCATCTGAAGGGGTTTCAGCGTGATCCCTTCGCCTTTACCCCGCTGGACCGTGGTGACATTCCGACTGCGCCCATCCTGCAGGCCCTGCGCGACACCGGCTATCAGGGCTGGGTCTGTGCCGAACTTGATGCCTGGCCCGACCCCGCCGAAGGGGCGCGGATCAGCATGACTTACCTGAAATCACACTGAAAACCGGGGCGGATGCCCCTTCTGGGAGGAAGACCATGATCACAAGACGCAGCCTTTTGGGCGGCGCGGCCCTGCTTGCGCTGATGACCGCTTTACCGGCTTTTGCCGGTCCGGATGAGGCGCTGGCCAAACTGGTGGAAACCGTGCTGTCCAAGGGCCCGAACGGGGAAGACCCGGCACCCGCCTCGGACATCGTGCTGACCGATGACGAACTGGCCCAGATCAAGGCGATGAAGGCCACCGCCGCAATCGTCATGCATATCGGCGGCAATGACTGGAGCCAAGCGCAGATCGACGGGTTGCAGGCCCAGTTCGCCATCATGGGCATCGAAGTTATCGCCGTGACCGATGCGGGCTTCAAACCCGAAAAGCAGGTGTCGGATATCGAGACGATCATGGCGCAAAAGCCTTCGATCATCGTGTCGATCCCGGTTGATCCGACGGCGACCGCCTCGGCCTACAAGGCGGCGGCTGATGCGGGCGTCAAGATCGTGTTCATGGACAACGTCGCTGCCGGCATGACGGCGGGCAAGGATTATGTCTCGGTCGTGTCGGCTGACAACTACGGCAACGGCGTCGCCTCGGCCCATCTGATGGCCAAGGCGCTGAACGGGGCGGGCAATATCGGTCTGGTCTTCCACGCCGCCGATTTCTTTGTGACCCGGCAGCGGTATGAGGCCTTCAAGGCCACAATTGCCAGCGACTATCCCGATATCAAGATCGTGGACGAACAGGGCATCGGCGGCCCGGACTTTCCGGGGGATGCTGAAAAGGCGGCTGGGGCGATGCTGACCTCTCACCCGGAGATCCAGGGTATCTGGGCGGTGTGGGACATGCCGGCTGAGGGCGTGATTTCGGCGGCGCGGAATGCGGGCCGGGATGACCTGATCATCACCACGGTCGACTTGGGCGAAAACGTCGCGATTTCCATGGCGCAGAACGGCTTTATCAAGGGTCTGGGTGCCCAGCGTCCCTATGACGCCGGGATCGTTGAGGCGAAACTGGCTGGCTATGGCCTGCTTGGCAAAGCCGCCCCGGCCTTTGTCGCGCTGCCCGCCCTGCCGGTGTCGCACGACAATCTGCTGGAGGCCTGGACGCAGGTCTACTCGACCGAAGCCACCGACAACATCAAGAACTCGATGGCCAACTGAGGTTAGGCGCGGGCGGATGCTCCCCCGCCCGCGCCTCTTGCCTGGCCCCTCTCACCAAGGATATTTATGATGACTAACGTGATGAACGTCGCCATGATCGGCGGCGGGTTCATGGGCAAGGCCCATGCGATGGCTTACGCCGCCATGCCGATGTTCTTCTGGCCTGCGCCTGCGATCCCGCACCGCAAGGTGGTGGTCGACATAGCCGACAGCGCGGCTGAGACCGCCCGCCAGCGGTTTGGTTTTGATGAGGCGTCATCGGATTGGCGCGCTGTGATCGCACGGCCCGATATCGACGTGGTCGACATCTGCACCCCGAACAACGTGCATGCCGAGATTGCGATTGCTGCGGCGAAGGCTGGAAAGCATATCATCTGCGAAAAGCCCTTGGCCCGCACGGTTGAGGAGGCCCGGGCGATGGCTGAGGCGGTCAAGGCCGCTGGGGTGATCCATATGGTCGCGTTCAACTATCGCCGGACACCTGCTGTGGCGCTGGCCAAGAAATACATCGACGAAGGCCGCATTGGCCAGATTCTGAACTTCCGTGGCACCTATTTGCAGGACTGGTCGGCGGATGAAAACGGCCCGCTGTCCTGGCGGTTTCAAAAGAAGATCGCAGGCTCGGGCGCCGTGGGGGACATCGGGACCCATGTCGTCGACCTGGCCCATTACCTTGCCGGACCCATCGCCGCGGTCAATGCCATGACCCGGACGTATGTGAAAACCCGGCCCATCCAGCAGGGCGGAGTGGACAAGTTGGGCGCGTCCGAGAAATCTGCGGGTGGGGAACGGGCGGAGGTGGATGTGGATGACGAAGTCGTCTCGATGCTGAAATTCGAAAGCGGGGCGATTGGCTCGTTGGAGGCGACGCGCAACGCCTGGGGCCGCAACAACTTCATCACGCTGGAGATTCATGGCACCAAAGGTTCCATCGCGTTCAACTATGAACGCCGCGACGAGTTGCAGGTGATGTTTGCGGATGATCCGGCGGATGCCCGCGGTTTCCGAACCGTCTACACAGGCCCCGCGCACCCCTATGGCCAGGGCCTCTGGCCCATCCCCGGCCTTGGGATCGGCTATTCTGAAACCAAGATTGTCGAATGCCACGACTTCTTCAGCGCCATAGCCACGGGCAAGCAACCCAGTCCCAACTTCCAAGACGGTCTAGCCTGTGAACTTGTCGCCGACGCCCTGCTCCGCTCTGGCGAAACGGGCCTATGGGAGGCTGTGGGGAAATGACCGCTGTCGTCATGAAGGGCATTTCCAAGGCCTTTGGCGGTGTCAAAGCCTTGGACAACGTGGATTTCGCGGTTCTCCCAGGCGAGGTCCATGCCCTTCTTGGCGGCAACGGGGCGGGGAAGTCGACCATCCTCAAGGTGCTGAATGGCGTCCACAAACCCGATGCCGGGACCATCGCGGTGGGTGGCGTGCCCCTCACCACCCACACACCCGAAGCCTCTCGCGCCGCAGGGATTGCGATGAACTTTCAGGAAATGAGCCTGATCCCGACCCTCACCGTGGCGCAGAACATATACCTGACGCGAGAGGCCCGCACCGTGCGCGGCCTGTTGGACGACAAAGCCTGCGAGGCCAACGCGGCAGAGATCTTTGCCATGCTGGAGGTCAAGGTCGACCCCAAGGCCGTCGTCGGTGACCTGGGTGCCGGACAGAAACAACTGACCGAAATTGCCAAGGCGATCAGCCAGTCCTCCAAAGTCCTGATCCTCGACGAACCCTCCACCGCCCTTGCCGTCTCAGACGTGGATCGCCTTTTCACCTTCCTGCGCAAGCTGAAGGCGCAGGGTGTGGCGGTGATCTACGTCAGTCACCGGATGGACGAAATCGCCCGAATCGCGGACCGCGCCACCATCCTGCGCGACGGCAAACACGTCATCACGGCACCGCTAGCAGACCTGCCCATCGACACCATGATCGAACATATCGTCGGCAAACGGTCCAAAGGCTTGGCCGACGTCCACCGTTCCGATGCCAGCCGTGGCGAGGTCCTGCTGCAGGCCACGAACCTTTCCGGCCCCCACAAACCCGACAACGTCAATTTAACCCTCCACCGAGGTGAAGTCCTTGGTCTGGCCGGACTTCTCGGCTCCGGTCGCTCGGCCCTGGCCCGCGTGATCGCCGGCATCGAACCCGCAACCAAGGGCGAGATCCGCATCAAGGGCCAGCGGGTCGCCATTCGCAAACCCGCAGACGCCATCGCCGCCGGCGTGGCACTGGTCCCCGAGGCCCGCGCCACACAAGGCATCATCCCTGCACATTCCGTTGCCTCCAACATGGTCTTGTCCGTCTTGGACCGCATTTCCGGCAAAGGCGTCGTGGACCGGGCCAAAGTGCAGGCGATCGCCGATGACATGATTCAACGCCTGTCCATCAAGACCGCCAGCCGTGATGATGCCGTGTCAACCCTTTCGGGCGGCAACCAGCAAAAGGTGGTAATCGGCAAATGGCTGGCCACTGACCCGGATATCCTGGTGCTGGACGAACCCACCGCAGGCATCGACATCGGGTCGAAATCCGAAATCATCCGGCTGGTCCGCGATCTGGCGGCGCAGGGCAAGGGGATCATCATGATCTCCTCTGAACTCTCCGAACTGCTGACCGCTTGTGATCGCATCCTCGTCATGGCCGACGGCAAGGCGCATCAAATGATCGACCGAGCCAGTCTGGACGACCCCACCGAACCCGACCCCGGCCACCGCCTGCAAGCCGCCGAACGCCGATTGCAGATTGAAATCCAAAAGGCTCTTGCACAGGAGACCCAGCATGGCTGAGCGCATCCCCTTCCTCGCCAATTGGCGGCAGAACATCATCTATATCGGCTTTGTGGTGATCTTTGCGGTCTTTGCGGTGACCTTGGCCGACAAGGGTTTCCTGAACCCCACCAATCTTTTGAACATCATCCGCCAGACCGCGATGATCGCCGTGATGGCGGTGGCCATGACCTTCGTTCTGGCATCAGGGGAAATCGACCTGTCCATCGGTGCTGTTGCGGGGCTCACCACCGTGACCGTTGCCATGGCCATCGCGGTCGCAGGGCCCCTGGCTGGCGTGCTGGCTGGCATCGCCACCGGTATCGCTGTGGGGTGCTTCAACGGCTGGCTGACGACCCGCATCGGCATCCCGTCCTTCCTGACCACGCTGGCCATGATGGGCATTGCCAAGGGGGTTGCCATGTGGATTTCCGACACCGCCGCTGTTCCGATCCTTTCGCCGGGTTACTCTTGGCTATTTGGTGGCGGTTCCATGGGTCCGGTCCCGGTGCTGCTGTTCTGGATGTTGGTGGCGGGGGCGTTGGGCCACTTTGTTCTGCGCCGCACCAGCTTTGGCCGCCGCGTATTGGCCACAGGCGGTGGCGAAACGGCTGCCCGCTACTCCGGGATCGACACTGGCAATATCAAGTTCAAGGTCCTTGTCATCTCCTCTACCGCGGCCGCGATTGCCGGGATGCTCTATGCCGGACGCCTGCAATCAGGCCGGTTCCAACTGGGCGAGGGGGATGAGCTGTCCGTCATCGCGGCCGCCGTCTTGGGGGGCACCAGTCTGTTCGGCGGCAAGGGCACCGTCATTGGCACTATCGTCGGCGCATTGATGATCGGCCTCATCAATAACGGCCTGATCCTGATGGGACTGGAGTTCAGCCAACAACTGATCGCCCGTGGCGCCATCATCATCCTGGCCGTCGCGCTCAGCCAGAAAAGGGCCTGACATGTACACCATCATCGGCACCGTCACCGCCCGGCCCGAAACCCGCGAAGAACTGGCCACACTGCTGGGGGCGCAAGTCGCCCCCACCCGCGCCGAACCCGGCTGCATCAACTATGATTTCCATGTCGATGCCGCCGACCCCTGCGTCTTTGT
>CAMDHB010000109.1 GCA_945897655.1 Pseudorhodobacter antarcticus | reverse complement strand
CAGGGCGGGGTTATTCATCTTGGCGACCGTGGCGGGAAATACGTTTCCATTCGCTACGCCGAGCGTTTGGGAAAAGCAGTCATTGAGCCATCCGTGGGCAGCGTCGGCGACGCCTATGACATTGCCTGGTGCTACCTCATCTGCGACTGGTTGGCGAACATGCAGCACATATTGCGGGATCAGGCATAATGGGAGACAGGGTGGCGGATTTGCGCATGATAGGGGTAGCGGTCCAGGGTGCGGGCTGCCGTGCCCTGTGTGAGGCCGTGATTTTCAACGTGGGGAACTGGGGGCGGCGCGATCCGGGTGGGGTAGTGGACACACGGGTCACGCGCTTTCGGCCGGCGTGTTGAACAGGTCGCCCACCCGGGTTTCGCGGAACTGATCGCCGTCGCGGTCAAGGAACAGGGCGGTGAGGCTTTGGCGGCGGGCCAGGTCGGCGCCGTTTCTGCTGCCCAGGACCATAAGAGCGGTGGCCCAGGCGTCGGCCATCATGCAGGTTTCGGCTATGACGGTGACCGAGGCCGGCGAGGCGGTCAGGGGGCCCCCGCGAGTGGGGTCCATCGTGTGAGACAGGCGTTTGTCGCCCACCTTGATCCAGTGACGATAGTCGCCCGAGGTGGCGATGGCGGCATCGGACAGGGTCAGGATGGACTGGGCGGCGCGGGTGGTGTCGTCGGGGCGCTCGAGGGCGATGGTCCAAGGGCTGCCGTCGGGTTGGGTGCCCAAGGCGCGCAACTCACCGTCGATGGCAAGGAGGGCGTTCAGGCCAAAGCTGCGGGCGATGTCGGCCAGGCGATCGACACCATAGCCCTTGGCGATGCCGGACAGGTCCAGCGTGAGGGGCGCGCGTTTGCGAGCGAGGCCGCAGGCTAGGTCGAGGTCAAGAGTGTCTTGCGCGGTGGGGCGTTTATCGGTCAAGGCTTTTCGGATAGCGTTTGGGTTGGCAGGTGTAGGACCAAAGCCCCAGGCGGTGACGGCGTCGCCGACGGCGATGTCAAAGGCGCCATGTGAGGCGCGACCAATTTCCAAAGCCGCCTGAAGGACCGTCATAAGGGGGGTGGGGACGGCAACCCACACATCGGGCGGGGTGGCGTTCAGCCGCATCAGGGCGCTGGTAGGGGTCCATGTTGACATCTGTTCGTCCACCTCGGCCACGGCGGCAGCCATGGCGGTATGGACGGGGCCGGCGTCAAAGTCCGTCGGCGCGTGGAACAGTGCGGACCAGCGGGTGCCCATGGTGGGGCCGTTCAGGGCGTGGCGGGTCATGTCAGTAAACGTCTTCGCCATAGCGGCCCTCTGCTTTCAGTTTGGCGGGGGTCAGGCCTTGGGGGGCCAGAACTTCGGACAGGGCATCGGCCACGCCTGCGGCCATGTCGCGGCTGCCGCAGACCAGAATCTGTGCGCCTTCGGCCACAAGGCGGGCCACGCGGGTGCCGTCACGGCGCAGTGCGTCCTGCACATAGCTGCGGGCGGCTGTACGGGAGAAAGCGGTGGTCAGGGACGCAAGGCGGCCATCGGCAGACCACGTGGCAAGGTCGGTGTCATAGAGCATGTCGCTGGCCGGGTGGCGTGCGCCGAACCACAGGTGCATGGGCCGGTGCTGGCGGTTGGCACGTACGAAGCCAGCCAAGGGGCCGATCCCGGTGCCCGCACCAATCAGGATGACCGGGCGACGGGTGCCGGAGGGGCGGAAGTCGGGGTTGCGGCGGACAAAGGCGCGGATTGTGTCGCCGGGGGCGAGGTCGAACAGTTGGCCCGAGCACAGGCCATCGGGGTGTTTGCGCACGCAGACCTCGACAAAGCCGTCGGCGTTGGCGGAGGCGAGGGAATAGAAGCGGGGCACTGGGGAGCCTTGGGGAATGATGCCGATCAGGTCGCCTGCGGCAAAACGCATCACGCCAATCCCAGTCAGCCGACGCCAGAGTGGCAGGTGGGGCAGGGCAAAGCGCAGGATCGCGGTGGGGGCCTGCACCGTTTCCCCGTAATCGCGGCGGGACAGCAGGGTAAGTGGCTGGGTACGGGGAATGACCGGTTGATGGTTCAGTTCCAGCGCCACACCGATCTGCGCGCCCAAGGCGTGACCCCAGCGGGCAAAGTCCTGTGGGGATTGGCGGTCGACGGTGTCAAGCGGCAGAAGGCTGGGCCAGCCCTGGGCTTGCGCGGCGGTTGCGATCTGTTGCGCATAACCGCAAAAGGCGGGAAAGCTGCGGTCGCCAAAGCCAAGCACGGCCATGGGGACGGGGCGGGAGGGGATCAGACGGTCGAGGAACCCCTTGGCCGAGGCGGGGGCCGCGCCGTTGCCATAGGTGGCGGCTAGCACGATGATCCGGGCCGCGTGCGCATAGGCGTCGGGGGCAAAGGCCGACATGGGCGCGGTGTGGACGCGCTGGCCTTTGGCGACCAGAGCGGCGTGCAGGGTGGCAGCAAAGCCCCAGGTGCTGCCGCCTTCGCTGCCGACCAGCAGGATGGTTTCGGCCTGCCCGGCGCTGCTGTTGTGGCGGATGCGGATGCGGGAGCCGAGCCACATCAGGGTGCCGGTGGCCGCCATGATGGGCACGCTCAGGGCCATCAAACCCAGGATCGCGCCCAACCAGGCCGCGCCTTGGCCGGTGTGCAGCATGTAGACCGTTTCGGTGATCTGGTCCCACGGGGACAGGGCTTGCCACGCCAGCAACTGGCCGGAGCCTTGGTCGACATAGCCTTCGCCCTGATCGGTTTGCAGGGTAAAGGCGTCGGTCAGGTCACCGGGATAGGGGAAGGTCAGGTCGCGCAGTGCGGAGACCGGGGTATCGCGCAGGGCCTGCATCTGGGCCAGATCAAAGCCGGCTTGACCGCTGACGGTGGGAAAGGCGGGCGGGCCGGACGGTTCGGGGACGATGCCAAAGGTGGCGGCGGTCATCCACAGCGCGGTCACTGCGGACAGGGCAAGGCCAAGCACGGCCACGCGGGCAATCTCGACATGGATGCGGCCGGTGAGGGGGCCTTTGAGGCGGGTCAGGACGTGACGCCAGCCGCCAGTGCGGCGCACGACCAGAAGAACACCGGTCAGCGCCAGTGTCAGCATCGCGGCAGCACCTACGGCCATCACGATGCGCCCGGTATCATCCAGAAACAGCGACCGGTGCAGCGTGGTCAGCCAGCGTTGCAGGGCCGGGACATCGGCGCTGCCTATCCCCATGCCCGTTGCGGGGTCGATCACCGCGCCGCCGGGGGTGCCAGCATCAAACCAAAAGGCGGTGATGCGGCCCGAGGGGGCGCGGTGGATCTGTTCGACATCGGGGTAGACGGATTTGATCCGCGCTGCGAGGTCTGCCACGTTGAGCGGCGCTGTGATCGCCGCAACGCCCAGCGCTTCGATCGCGGGAAAGACCGACAGCACTGCCCCCGACAGCGACAGGACAATCAGCAGGACGGCAGCGATCAGGCCGGGCCAGCGGTGCAACAGGCGGATCATTCGGGGCGTTCCCTTACATGTCGTAGGCGAAGGTGGCAATGTAGCGCCGACCTGCGGTGGGTTGACCGGCGCCTGCCGTGGTCAGGGGCACGGCAATTTCGGACGGGCTGTTGCGCATATCCTCGACCGCGGCATCGATGTGCAGAACGTAGCCTGCATCAAACAGCGCATCGGCAAGGTCGAGGGTGATGGACAACTCGCGGCCCGCGCCGACGCTGGCCCCGGTGATGCCGTTGATTTCGGCGGTGTCCCCACCGGTGGCACGATACCAGTCGGACAGGTGTTCATAGTAGCGGGATTTGCCGCCCGCCATCCACAGGCTGCCCTTATAGGCTCCTTGGGCATCGGTGACATACAGCGCAAGATAGGCACCGTTGCCGCCGTAAGGGTTGAGCGTGGTGGTCAGCGTGACCTGACGCGCCAACGCGATGCCAGGCAGGGTGAGGGCGGTGGTGAGGGCCAGGGCGGCCAGAAGGGTTTTCATGTTCATCTCCAGTGGGGTGATCAGTTGACCTGAACCTTGGGCGGGGCGCCGGTGCCGAACAGGCCGTTGGCGGGCGGTGCGATGGTGCCGGCGGGAGGGAGGGATTGTGTGGGGATGCAGGCTTCATCCTGATCCTCCTCCACATCATCGCCCTCTTCGCAATCCTCGTCCTCGCCATCGTCGTAGTCTTCGTCGTTTCCCGAGACGAGACTGACCCACGCTTCCTGCGTGGCGTCAGGCAGCGTGGCACGGTGGCCAGCATGGGCGCCGTCAAAGGTGGTGAACGCGAAAAGGGCACCGAAAGCGGTCGTTGCGGCCAGAAGGGCCAGAGTGGTTTTCATGGAACTCTCCTGAGGTTCGTTGTGCGAGGCCCTGATCGCAGCGCCAGCTTATCAGGGGCTGACGGCGGGGCGGTTTCTGCTTCAGCCTGACGTCAGTCTTCGTATTCCATCTCGATCACCTCCAGAGTGGCGGGATCGACCATGACTTCGATCGCGCGGCCGGTCGCGTCGGCGCCGAAGATTTCATAGCAGCCGTCGTCAATCTTGATGCGGCGGACGGTCCAGCCCTGAGCCTCGGCCATTGCCTGAACGGCAGCACGGGGCTGCCAGTTGGCCATAGGCACGGCGCAGTCGTCATCGGCGCGGGTCATTGTGGCGGCGGCCAGCGTGGCGACCACAATCAGAATGGTAAGGGGGCTTGGCATCGGTCATACTCCAGCAAGCGATGCCTCGTTTTGCGCAGTGAAGCTGACACCAGGCTTAAGGTCGGGGGATAGGCTGCTTCAGCTTGGCGTCAGGCTGGGTGGTAAAAGGGGTGTCAAGCGTAAGAACGGGCCAGGCACCATGCGGATCTTGCTGATCGAAGATGATACGGTGCTGGGGGCGGCGGTGCGCGACCAGATCGTGGCGGATGGTCATTCGCTGGATTGGGTGACGCGGCTGGACCATGCGCGCGACCATTTGGCGGTGGCGGGGTATGATCTGCTGTTGCTGGACCTGATGCTGCCGGATGGGCGGGGGATACCCTTTCTGCGCAGCCTGCGGTCGGCGGGCAATGTGGCGCCGGTGATCATACTGACCGCTCTGGACCAGATCTCCGACCGGATCGAGGGGTTGAACGCGGGGGCGGATGATTATCTGGTCAAGCCGTTCGATCTGTCGGAACTGTCTGCGCGGATCGGGTCCGTGGCGCGGCGCTATGCGGGCAACCCCAACCCGATTGTGACGCTGGGGGCGATTGAGATTGATCTGGCCTCTCGCACCATACGCCTCAAGGGGCGGGTCGTGCCGCTGACGGCCAAGGAATGGGTCTTGTTCGAGGCCTTTGTGCAGCGCCCGCACCAGCTGTGGTCCAAGGCGCAGCTGGAAGAGCGGCTCTACTCGTTCGACACCGAGGTTGAGAGCAACACGATCGAGGTGCATGTCAGCCGATTGCGCAAGAAGCTTGGCCATGGCGTGATCGAGACGGAACGTGGCATGGGATACAGATTGGGCACGGCATGAGGTCGTTGCAGGCGCGGTTGGCGTTGATCATCGGGTTGTGCGTGACGGTGCTGTGGGCCGGGGCGGCGGTGGTGACGGCAAACCAACTGCGGCACGAGATGAACGAGGTTTTCGACAGCGCTCTGCAAGAGACGGCGCAGCGCATCCTGCCGCTGGCAGTGCGCGACATCGTCGACCGAGAGGAAGAAGGGATCGAACAACGCATCGCGCCGCTGCGCGACCATGAGGAGTTCTTTACCTATGTCGTGCGCGATGCGCAGGGGCGGTTGTTGTTGACATCGCATGCGGCGGACCCCGCCATCTTTCCCGAGTTTGACGGGATGGGCTTTCGTCAGTCGCAGACCCACCGCTTTTATCAGGATGCTGCGTTGCAAGGTTCGATCACCATTGCGGTGGCCGAACCGTTGCAGCATCGGGCCGAAATTGCGCGAGAGATGCAGTTGGGCTTGGGGTTGCCGCTGTTGGTGGTTATTCCGCTGTCCTTTGTGGCGATCTGGGTGGCGGTGCGGCTGAGCTTTGGGCCGGTGCGGCGGCTGCGGACGGCGCTTGCGGCCCGGGGGCCGCGGGATTTGTCCGCCTTGCCGATGACGGGGTTGCCCAGCGAGGTGGCACCAATTGCGGCGGCGGTGAACCAGTTGCTGGCGCGGCTGGGCGCGGCGTTCGACGCCGAGCGCAGTTTTGCCGCCAATGCCGCGCATGAATTGCGCACCCCGGTTGCGGGGGCGATTGCGCAGGCGCAGCGCTTGCAGAGCGAGACCCGCGACCCCGAGGCGGCACGGCGCGGAGCCGAGATTGAGGCGGCGCTGAAACGGCTGACGCGGCTGTCGGAAAAGATGATGCAGTTGGCGCGGGCCGAAGGGGGGCGGTTGCGAACGGACGAAGCGCGGGATTTGCGGCCCATTGTGAGGCTGGTGGTGCAGGATTTGGCCCGTGTGACCGACCGGATTGATCTGACGCTGCCTGAGGGGCCGGTCCTGTCGGATATCGACCTTGATATCTTTGGCATCTTGTGCCGCAACCTGATCGAGAATGCGCTGAAGCATGGCACGGCGGGCACGCGGGTTGATGTGGCTTTGTCGGCGGCAGGGGTCTTGCGCGTGGTCAATGACTGCGCGCCGCTGACGCCCGAAACGCTGGCCCGGTTGACCCAGCGATTTGAACGGGGCAGCGGCGGGGTCGAAGGCAGCGGGCTGGGCCTGACGATTGTCGCCACAGTGGCCGAGCGGGCGGATTGCGGGTTTATGCTGACCTCGCCCATCCGCGGGCAGGTCCGGGGGGTGGAAGCCGTGTTTGATCTTGGGGGCGGGGCATGAATTGGCATTCGCCGCTCTGGGGGCCCACGGCGACCATCGCGGCCGCGCTGGTGGTCGAGGTATTCGCGGCGGTGTTCTTTGTCTCGGACAGTCTGTTGGAACTGGCGACCGATACCAGCAAGCGTCACGCGTTGATGGAACTGCCGGTGGCGATTGCGCTGTGCATCGGCACCTGGCTCACGGTGCAGGAACTGCGCCGCCTGCTGCGCCGTTCGGATGAGCAGGACCGGGCGCTGGCGCTGGCAAGCGGGGCGTTCGTGCAGGTGATCGAGCGGCAGTTTGACGGCTGGAAGCTGACCCCGTCGGAACGCGAGGTGGCCTGGCTGTCGTTGAAAGGCGTAGACCCGGCCGTGATGGCCGAGTTGCGCGGGTCGGCGACGGGCACGGTGCGGGCGCAACTGGCGCGGGTTTACGGCAAATCGGGTGTGACGAGCAGGGCGCAGTTTGCGTCGGTGTTCGTGGATGAATTGTTGGGCCGGTTGCCGGACCCGACACAGGGAAAGGACGACAGATGACCTACGAATCCGCGCATGAGGCGCCGCATTTCATCAACCGGTCGGGTTGGTTGCGGGCGGCGGTGCTGGGGGCGAATGACGGGATCGTCTCGGTCGCCTCTCTGATCGTGGGTGTGGCGGCGGCAGGGCCGGACCGGACGGCAATCTTGATCGCGGGCACGGCGGGCATTGCTGCGGGGGCCATGTCGATGGCGGCCGGGGAATACGTGTCAGTCAGCAGTCAGGCTGATGTGGAACGTGCCGACATTCTGCGCGAAGGTCGGGCAATCATCGATGAACCGGCGGCAGAGGAGGCGGAACTGGCCTCGATCTATCGCGGTCGGGGGTTGTCGGCAGAAACCGCGGCGCTGGTCGCGCGCGAGTTGACGCAAAAGGACGCGCTGGCCGCCCATGTGCGCGATGAGTTGGGCCTGTCCGAGGTTCATGCCGCCAATCCCCTTCAGGCGGCGATGGCATCGGGTGCGACATTTACGGTGGCGGCGGCGATTCCCTTGCTGGCGGCGGCCCTGTTGCCGGTGGGCACAATCATTCCGGGGGTCGTGGCGGTGACGCTGGTGGCGCTGGCGGCACTAGGGGCGATTGGCGCGGCGGCGGGCGGGGCGCCGCCGATGCGGGCGACGCTGCGGGTGCTGTTCTGGGGCGCGGCGGCGATGGCGATCACGGCAGTGGTCGGGCGGGCCTTCGGGGTCAGCGTCTGACGTCCGTAAGCAATTGCTTATTCCGGTTTTCGACCGATTAGGCCCTGGGTTTAGGGGCCTAAACAGCGTGGCTAGACGGGCCACATGACGCTTGGGTTGATTGACGGAGGCAATGGCCAAGGCGCCTACAGAGGCATAGCGAACAACGCCACCACGTTTTCACAAGGTCAAACCCATGCCGATTCCAAACACAAAAATTCAGCTGAACGCGACGATTGCGACGGGCGGTGGCTATTCCCTGCTGTCGCCCGACGTTGGTGACCTGACAGCGACGCCGCTGGGGATGGTTGGGCCGGGCAGCATTGCCTCGGTTGCCGATCTGAATGGGGACGGCGTCGCGGACATGATCGTCGGCGGGGCGGGCAGCGATGACAAGGCGGTAGATGCCGGGCGGGTTTTCGTGACGCTAGGTGTGGCGTTGCCCGGCACGGTGGTCAGCGCGGCACACGGCACGCCAGAAGCCTGGATCATTGATGGGGTCAAGCCGGGCGATATGGCGGGCTTTTCCGTGGGCAGCAGCGCCGACATGAATGGCGACGGGTTGGGTGAGGTTCTGGTGGGCGCACCCGGCATGGCCGTGGGCGCTGCAGTCGATGCAGGTGCGGGCTTTGTCGTCTGGGGCAAGGCTGCGGCGGGAAAGGGCAGCGGGGTCGACTTGGCGGACCTGTTCAGCAATGGCGGCGCCGGTTTCTCGATCAAGGGGCAGGTGGCGGGGGATATGGCGGGCTTTGCCATGCTCTGCACCGGGGACATGAATGGCGACGGGATCGCGGATGTGCTGATCGGTTCGCCGGGGCAGGATGCCGGGGGCGCCAATGCCGGGGCGGCCTATGTCGTCTGGGGCAAGGCCGGCGGGTCGGTGGTGCAGTTGAACAACGTGCAGTTGGGCACGGGCGGGTTCAAGATCACCGGGGCGGCGGCGGGCGACCAGATTGGCGCGGCCCTGGGCGTGCTGGGCGACCAGAACGGCGATGGGCGGGTCGAGATTGTGCTGGCCGGGCAGGACGCGGTTTATGTCGTGGATGGCAAGGCGACGGGCGCGGCGGTTGATCTGGCACAGGTTGCGGCAGGGGTTGGCGGCTATGCGATCACCGGGCTGGCGGGTGCCGGGGCATCTGTTGCCGATGCGGGCGATGTGAATGGAGACGGGCTGCACGACATTCTGTTAGGGGCGACCGGGGCAGGGGCGGCCTTTGTCGTTTATGGTCAGGCCGGGCATGTGGCGGTTGATCTGGCCGATGTGGCGGCGGGCGTTGGGGGCTTTGCCATTCGGGCCGACGCGGCTGGCGATCTGGCCGGTATTGTGGTGTTGGGCGGGCATGATCTGAACCGGGACGGCGTGGCCGATCTGGTGATTGGCGCGTCGCATGACAGTGAGGGCGGGGCCAATGCGGGCGCGGTCTACGTCGTCTGGGGTGGGTCGGGCCGCGCGGTCAATCTGGCCGAGTTGGCGCAGGGGATTGGTGGAGCCAAGGTCGTGGGCGCGGCAGGCAGTCTGGCAGGGGCCGCGTTGGCCTTTGCCGGGGATGTGAACGGCGACGGTGTGACCGATCTGATGATTGGTGCGCCGGGCAGCGGTGAGAGGGTGGAAGTGCTGTTCACCC
>CAMDHB010000108.1 GCA_945897655.1 Pseudorhodobacter antarcticus | reverse complement strand
GGCGGTCTTGCGATGCTGACTGGGTTTATCTTTGGCATCGGGCGCATGTTCGGCGGTCGGGGCAGTTTTGCCGGGGCATTGGCGCTTGTCGGCTGGTTGCAGACCATTTTGGTGGTCTTGCAAATCGCACAGGTTGTCGCCTTGTTTGTGGTGCCGCCCTTGGCGCTGGTGATCAGCCTGGTCAGTCTGGTGCTGTTCTTCTGGCTCTTGACCAGTTTCATCGCGGAATTGCACGGCTTTGCCTCGCTTGGCTGGACCTTTGCCGGGATGATCGGGGCGTTTTTCGGCATGACATTGGCGCTGTCAGTTATCCTGGTGCTTTTGTTTGGGTTGGGGGCGTGACGATGTATGATGTGGCCAAAGTCCGCGCCGATTTTCCGATCCTGTCGCGTCATGTGAATGGCAAGCCGCTGGTTTACCTTGACAACGGCGCTTCAGCGCAAAAGCCGCAGGTGGTGATTGATGCGGTAACGCGGACCTATTCTCAGGAATATGCCAATGTTCACCGGGGCTTGCACTACCTTTCCAACCTTGCCACCGACAACTATGAAGCCGCACGGGCCAAGATTGCCGGTTTCCTGAACGCTTCGCCCGATCATTTCGTCTTTTCCACCGGCACGACCGAGGCGATCAATCTGGTCTCCTACGGCTGGGCCGCGCCGCGCCTTCAGGCGGGCGATGAGATCATCCTGTCGTCGATGGAACATCACGCGAACATCGTGCCCTGGCATTTCCTGCGCGAACGGCAGGGGGTGGTGCTGAAATGGGTGGATGTCGACAGCAATGGCGATCTTGACCCCGAGGCTGTTCTGGCCGCTATCACCCCGCGCACCCGGTTGATTGCCGTCACGCATATGTCGAATGTGCTGGGCACCGTGGTGGATGTTGCCGCGATTTGCCGGGGGGCAGCTGCCAAGGGCGTGCCGGTGCTGGTGGATGGCTCTCAGGCCGCCGTGCATATGGCTGTGGATGTGCAGGCCATCGGCTGTGATTTCTATGCCATCACCGGGCATAAACTCTATGGTCCGTCGGGTTCAGGTGGCATCTATATCCACCCCGACCGCATGGCCGAGATGCGGCCTTTCCTCGGTGGCGGCGACATGATCCGCGAGGTTGGCCGCGACGCCATCACCTGGAACGACCCGCCGATGAAGTTCGAGGCGGGGACGCCGGGGATCGTGCAGCAGATCGGTCTGGGCGTGGCGATAGACTATATGACCGGTCTGGGCATGCCCAATATTGCGGCGCATGAACGGGCTTTGCGCGACTATGCCCGGACACGGCTGGACGGGCTGAACTGGGTGCAGGTGCAGGGCAATTCGGCGACCAAGGGCGCGATATTCTCGTTCACGCTGGATGGCGCGGCCCATGCCCATGACATTTCAACCGTTCTGGACAAGCGCGGAATTGCCGTCCGGGCGGGCACGCATTGCGCCATGCCCCTGATGGCGCAATTTGGCCTGTCCGCCACCTGCCGCGCCTCCTTTGGCCTGTACAACACCGTCGAGGAGGTTGACGCGCTCGTCTCGGCCTTGGAACTTTGCCACGAGCTTTTTTCCTGACCCCCTGAAACGCGCCCGAGCGTCCCCCCAGCCAGACCAACTGGGGGGAGCAGGTTCAACTGAATTTCAACCTTTACCGTGCGCGCATTGGGACAAGATTTTTTAAACCGCCGGGGCGGGTTATTCCCCTTGCCGACGGTGCCGACTTCACCCGGTTGCACCGCCGCGTCTTTGGTGGGTTGAACGAAGTAGGCTTGCAGGTGGCGCGGGCCACCCGACCTGTCCTACATCAGGAAGTCAGCCTCGATCAGGTTGGAAATGCCGACCAACAGGATCTTGAAATCGGCAACCCCGTCGCCCGTGATGTCGCCAGACACCACAACCCCGGTCCCAACTTCGGCCCAGCGCAACTGCCCCTCGGCCCCGCTGAAGGCAGCGTTGCCGATATAGACGAACGCGTCATCTGCCGTTCCACCTGTCATCGCATCGATCGTGCGCAGGTCGATCACATCGCTGCCGCTGTCAAAGCCGATGATGCGATCCTGGCTGTCCTTGGTCAGGCCGCTGTCAGACAAGGATTGATAGACAAAGGCATCAGCCCCACCGCCGCCATTCAACCGGTCACCCGCCGCACCGCCGATCAGCACATCGCGACCGGCACCGCCCACCAGGTTGTCGCTCCCACCCAGGCCCGCCATCGCATCATTGCCGCCATTTCCCGACAGCGTATTGCGGGCGTCGTTGCCTATGATGATGTCCTTGCCACCGCCGCCCGAGGCATCCTCGATCTCAACGCCATTCGCGATGGTGTAACCACCGTAAATCCCCTTGGCGAACGAGATATAGCCGCCCGACCCCTCGGCATAGCCGAGGTGCGCCGCGCGCAGGTCAATGGTGACGTTGCGGTTGCCGGCATAGGTGACAGTGTCCACACCGCCCGCATCCCAGATGCAGGCAAAGAAAGTGCCGCTGACATTCGCATCGGCAATCTCATAGGTGTCGTCGCCGGTCGCGAAATCCATGTTCGCGCCGTACAGTTGCTGCAACATGGCCACGTCAAAGCCCATCATCGTGCCTTGCCAGCCGTATTCCAATGCCGTGTTCTCGCCGCCGGGGTATTTCACCCAGCCATCATTATAGGACATCGTGGTGTAGATGCCCTGATTGAGCTTGAATGTCCCAAGACTGTCAAACGGCCCTTTCACCCCTTCCCAGATGGTCGAGGTTCCGCCCTTGTCATGCGGATGGGCCATGCCGAGTGCGTGGCCAAACTCATGGATCAAGGTGATGAACCCGTAACCGCCCTGTTCCAGACCGCCAGTGCCGGGCAGTTCCTCATCCCAGCCCTGACCGCTCTGGTTCATGACGCCGATGCCGGCGCCGTTGGTGCCGGGCGGGTTGAAATAGCCGAGATAAGAGGAGGACTGCGCCTTGTTGACCAGCGTTAGCGTCGCCTGGGACTGGTCCGTCACAATGGTGAAGGACACATTGCAGACATTGGCGAATTGTTCGAAGGCCAGCATGGATTGCTGCTGTTCATAAGCATTCCAGCCGACAGATTTGACCCCGTCAAATCTTTCGCCCGCATCCGCGAAATAGACATTGATCGCCCCACTGGGCAGGGCCTGACCCCAGTTGATGGAATCAAGAAAGCTGGGCGGCGCAACGGCAACGACGTTCGGTTCGGTGTTGGGTACTGACAAGCCGCCCATTGATGGTCCCCTGAAATTTCAGTTTCGACGCTATTGCACACAACCTATTGGAAAAACACCCGATTTGGCAAGGCTCACTGAAACAGGTGGTGAATCCTGTGCGGAGGGGCCGTTTTTGGTTGCACAGGGACCAGCCATGCCCTAGATCACCGCTCAGGCACCCATAGCTCAGCTGGATAGAGTGCTGCCCTCCGAAGGCAGAGGTCGCACGTTCGAATCGTGCTGGGTGCGCCAATTTTCCCTGAAGCTGCTGAACCACACACCTTGCATCGCGCGGGATTATCGCCCATCACCCGGCCAAAACAGGGGGTGAGTGGTGTTTGCTGCGGCGATGTTTCTGGCCCTTGCGATTGAGGGTGTTATTGGCTGGCCAAATGCGCTTTTTAGCAGCATCGGGCATCCCATCACCTGGATGGGGTCGCTGATTGACGCCTGTGGCAGACGGTTCAACCGCAACGGGGACCGCGACATCATCCGCCGTTTGGCGGGTGTTCTGGTCACCTTGGGGCTTTGCGCCCTTGTCTGGGGCCTGTCCACACTGCTGGTCTGGCTGTTGCCCGGCGGCTGGTTGGGCGCGCTGTTGACCGGGGTTCTGGCCTGGCCCCTGGTGGCGGCCCGGTCACTGCATGACCACGTCCGCGCTGTAGTTCTGCCCTTGGTCCGGGGCGATCTGGACGGGGCACGGCAAGCGGTCTCCATGATCGTCGGGCGCGATCCGGCCTCGCTGGATGAGGCGGGCGTGTCGCGGGCTGCGCTGGAAAGCCTGGGGGAAAGCACCTCGGATGGGGTGGTGGCACCTTTGTTCTGGGGTGTGATCTTTGGCCTGCCGGGGATTGCGGTTTACAAAGTGATCAACACGATGGATTCGATGATTGGCCATCTGAGCCCGCGCCATGCCGCCTTTGGCTGGGCAGCGGCGCGGTTGGACGATCTGGTCAACCTGATCCCGGCGCGGTTGAGCGGGCTGCTTTATGTGGCCGTTGCAGGTCCGCACTGGCGCGCTGCGCTGCACTGCATGCTGCGCGATGCGGGCAAGCACCGCTCGCCCAATGCCGGTTGGCCCGAGGCAGCCTTGGCCGGTGCCTTGGGTGTGCGGCTGTCGGGGCCGCGGGTTTACGATGGCGAGCGGACCAATGAGCCTTGGGTCAATGACGGCGCGCCTGACCCATCGGCGATGGATCTGGGCCGGGGGTTGGTTCTGTATTTGAAATCCATCACCCTGCTGGCAGGCGTGCTGGTGGTTCTGGGCCTGATCTGGAGCTAACAGGCGAGGGCCAACAGCCCGTCCACATCCAGATGCCGTTCCAGATGGGCGGCGAGGGCGTCCAGCGTTGCCTCAACCTCGGACCGATGGTTGCGCAAGGGAGCGGTGATCCCAAGGTCCAAAAGAAACGCCGCACGAAAGGCATCGTCGCTGAACATGCCATGCAGGTAACTGCCCATCACGCGGCCATCCGCCGACATCGCCCCTTCGGGCTGGCCGTTGATATGCGCAAAGGGGCGGGCGCAATCGGGGCCGTTGCTGCGGCCGATGTGGATTTCATAGGCGGTGATGGGACGTCCCGTTGCGGCATGAATGGCATGGGTCCGGGTCAGGCGTTTGTCGGATGTCATGGTGGTCGCGACATCCAGTAGGCCCAGCCCCGGGGTCTGCCCTGCGGGCCCCTCGATCCCCTCGGGGTCTGAAACAAGCGTCCCAAGCATCTGATATCCGCCACAAATTCCCAGGATACGTCCGCCGCGCCGGTGGTGGGCCAAAAGGTCGATGTCCCAACCTTGGGCGCGCAGATAAGCCAGATCGCCGCGTGTCGATTTGCTTCCAGGGATGATGACCAAGGCCGCATCGGCCGGGATAGGCTCACCCGCCCGCACCATCACCACCTGGACCCCGGGTTCCGATTTCAGCGGGTCCAGATCATCGAAATTGGCAATGCGCGACAGGGTCAGGCAGGCGATCTTGACGCCGGTGCCGGTTGACACAGCAATGTCCAGCGCGTCTTCCGCAGGCAGACGCCAAGCGTCGGAGAAATACGGCAGAACGCCAAAACCCGGCCAATGGGTATGATCCGCGATCATGCGGTAACCATCATCGAACAGTCTAGGATCGCCACGGAACTTGTTGATGATGAAGCCTTTTATCAGGGATTCGTCATATGGGTCCAGCACCACTTTGGTGCCCACCATCTGGGCAATCACGCCGCCACGGTCGATATCGCCCACCAGAACCACCGGCACCCCAGCGGCCAGTGCAAAGCCCATATTGGCTATGTCACCCTTGCGCAGGTTCACCTCGGCAGGCGATCCCGCCCCTTCGACGATCACCAGATCATGCGTCGCCTTCAGCCGCCCAAAGCTTTCAAGAACCGGGGCCAACAGGGACGGTTTCAGCGCGGCATAGTCGCGCGCCTTGACTGTGGCTACGCGTTTGCCCTGCACGATGACTTGTGACCCTACTTCAGACTCCGGTTTCAGTAGGACCGGGTTCATATCCGTATGCGGCTCTAGCCCGCAGGCCATTGCCTGCAGGGCCTGCGCGCGGCCAATCTCGCCGCCATTCACCGTGACGGCGGCGTTGTTTGACATGTTCTGCGGCTTGAACGGGGCGACGGTCAGGCCGCGCAGACGGGCGGCACGGCACAGGCCCGCCACTATCATCGACTTGCCGACATTTGACCCGGCTCCTTGAATCATCAGGGCTGTCATGCGGTTATGCCCAGAACTTCGGGCAACGCATCACGGGTGGCATCGGTAAAATGGAACACCTGCCAGCCCCGGGCGGCAGCGGCGGCGATATTCTTTTCCGCATCATCAATCAGCAGGATGTCCCTCGGCGCGTGGCCCGACCATTCCTCGATCTGTTCAAAAAACCCCGCATCCGGTTTCTTGACCCCCATCCGGCCAGAGGCGAAGATCCGCGTCAGGTGCCGCGCAAAGCCCATATGGTTCCAGATGAAATCAGCCCGGTGGGTTTCGTTGTTGGTCGCAATCACCCCGGGCACGGGGCAGGACTTCACCCAAGTCAGCACCTGCTCATCAGCATTGGCATCCTTGGTCAGCCAGTAATCCAGCACGGCACGCGGGCTGTGGGGCACGTCATGGGCGATGACATAGGCAGACAACAGGTCCAGCAAATCGCGCTGACCGGTCAGGACGGTGCCAAAGTTGTTGTCGGTAAAGATGAAATCAGTGAAGGCCTTGGCCGACACGCCCAGATCCTGTTCAAAGGTCTGCTGCCATCCGAAAAACCCACCTTGATGCCCCCGGTTCAGGACACCATCGAAATCCCAGGCGATCAGCTTCAAAACTCGACCCCGATCTGCGCCTTGATGCCCGACCGGAAGGGATGTTTGATCAGCGTCATCTCGGTCACCAGATCAGCGGCTTCAATCAATCCCTCGGCGGCATTGCGCCCGGTCAGGACCACATGGGTCAGCGGGGGCTTTTCGTCGCGCAGAAAGGTCAGCACTTCGTCCAGCTTCAGATAATCATAGCGCAGCGCAATGTTGATTTCATCCAGCAAAACCATACGGATACGCTCGTCTCTTATCAACTCCTTGGCCTTTTCCCAGCCCGCCTCGGCCGCCGCCACATCGCGGGCCCGGTCTTGGGTTTCCCAGGTAAAGCCTTCTCCCATCGCATGGAATTGGCACAGATCGCTGAAGTTTTCGGTCAACAACCGCCGCTCGCCGGTATCCCAAGCGCCCTTGATGAACTGCACCACGGCGCAGGGCATCTGATGGGCCACACAGCGCAGGATCATGCCAAAGCCGGAGGATGACTTGCCCTTTCCGGCCCCGGTATGGACGATGATCAGCCCCTTTTCGCCCGATTTCCCCGCCATGATCTTGTCCCGCGCGGCTTTCTTCTTGGCCATCTTGACCGCGTGGCGCGCGTCGGGATCGGGTGTGGTGTCGGTTATGCCGTCTGACATGGCGCTCTCATCCTTGACAATGACCCCTAACCTGCATCAGTTGGGGGCGTGTTGGTGCCTGTTTTACGACAGGCTAAAAGGGAATGCGACAGGGAACCATCCCAAGCGCAGCCGCCCCCGCGACCGTGACCGGAAAGGTCGTCCAAACCACTGGTGCAAACTGGGAAGGGGGGCGACCGTTGGGGAAACCCAGAATCCGCAAGCCGGGAGACCTGCCAGCACTTGGGACTGAACGGCGGACGGGGTGTTTCGCGGCGGGTTTAGGGTTTGCCTTTGGGGCTGACCTCCTGCCGTGGCATCTGGAAGGATTTGGATGGTACGGCTTCATATCTGCATGACTTGCAAGGCCGGGCTTCCTGTCGAGGAGGGCGCAACCCCCATGGGCGCACAGCTGTATGCCGCCATCGCCGCCTTGCCCGCGCCTGAGGGGGTCGAGATCATTCAGGTTGATTGCCTGTCCGCCTGCAACACCGGCGCCGCTGTCGCCCTGTCTGCCCCCGGCCGCTGGTCCTATGTCTATGGCCGCATGACCGCCGGTAACGCTGCCGACATCCTGCTGGGGGCCGAAGCCTATGCCCGTGCGCCGGATGGTCTGGTCCCTTGGCGCGAACGCCCCGTGATTTTCCGCAAGCAAAGCCTTGCCCGTATTCCGCCGTTGGAGGCCGCTCATGTCTGACCTGTCCAAAATCCCCGTCACTGTGATCACCGGCTTTCTAGGCTCGGGCAAGACCACGCTGATCCGGCATCTGATGGCCAACCCGCAGGGCAAACGGCTGGCCATTCTGGTCAATGAATTTGGCACTGTGGGGGTCGATGGCGACATCCTGAAATCCTGCGCCGATGAAAGCTGCCCGGTTGAGAACATCGTCGAACTGGCCAACGGCTGCATCTGCTGCACCGTGGCGGATGAATTCATCCCGACGATCGAGGCTTTGCTGGCCCTGCCCAACCGCCCCGATCATATCCTGATCGAAACCTCAGGTTTGGCCTTGCCCAAACCGCTGCTAAAGGCGTTTGACTGGCCGGGCATCCGCTCCCTGATCACCGTCGATGGTGTGATCACTTTGGCCGATGCCGAAGCCGTCGCAGCGGGCCATTTCGCGGGCGAACTGACCCAAGCGCAAATCGACGCGGGCGAACATGACACGCCCTTGGGTGAGGTGTTCGAGGACCAGATCGCCTGCGCCGATATCGTCCTTTTGACCAAGGCTGACCTCGCGGGCGAGGCTGGCATCGCCGCCGCCCGCGCCGTGGTTGAGGCTGAGGCGGCCGAAAAGGGCCGCCGCCTGCCGATCCTGACGATGACCGAAGGCGTCATCGACCCCCGCGTGATCCTGGGCCTGAACGCCGCCGCCGAGGATGATCTGGCCGCCCGCCCCAGCCATCACGACGGTGAGGATGGGCATGAGCATGATGATTTCAACTCGATCACCATTGACCTGCCCGAGGTGACCGACCCCGCCACCCTGACCGCCGCAATCCAGCGTCTGGCCACCGACCTGAACATCCTGCGCGTCAAGGGCTATGTCGCTGTCACGGGCAAACCCATGCGGATGCTGGTGCAGGCCGTGGGCACCCGTGTGCGCACGCAATACGATCGGCCCTGGGGCTCCACCCCCCGAACCTCGCATCTGGTGGTCATCGCCGAACAGGCCGACGTCGACGAGGCCGCCATCCGTGCGGTTCTGGGGGCCTGAGACATGCACGTCGTTTTCCGCGAAAGGCATGGGTTGGAAGAGACGGCAACGCCGTTCGATCCCGCTCAGGACCCGGCGGAAATGATTGTGCTGTCCTTTTCCGACAGCGACCTTGGGGCATTTGCGGCGGGCTGGCATCGGGGCAGGGGCACTTTGCCCAGCTTGCGCCTGTGCAACCTCATCGCCCTGCGCCATCCTTTGTCGGTGGACACCTATGTGGACCGCACCCTTGGACAGGCCAAGGCGATCCTTGTGCGCCTGATCGGGGGGGAGGCCTATTGGCCCTACGGTCTGGCCAGCTTGCGCGACCTTGCCCAGCGGCGCGGCATTGCCTTGGCCGTGCTGCCCGGTGACGGGCGGCCCGATGCCACTCTGGACAGCTATTCGACCTTGCCCAAATCCACTCTGCGCCGTCTGGCCGAGTTGTGCGATGCCGGTGGCGCCGTAGCCGCGCAGGCCGCCCTCGCGCAACTGGCCCTTGCCGGAGGTCTTTATGCCCCGCCGGTCTTGGGCGAAAAAATGGTGCCTGATTGCGGATACTATCTGCCCGGTCGCGGCGTGGTGACGGGCTTTGCAGGGCAGGGACCTCGGGTCGCAGTGGTTTTCTACCGCACCTATCTGACCTCTGCCGATACCGACACCGTCGATGCCCTGATCACAGCCCTGCAACAGGCCGGGTTCGCCGCCTATGGCCTGTTCGCCCCCACCCTGAAATCGGCCCGTGCGGTGGAGTTCATCGCGGCTGCCCTGCGCGCAGACCCCCATCAGGCCGTCATCAACGCCACCGCCTTTTC